>NZ_CP019225.1:1587574-1648871 GCF_010222815.1 Synechocystis sp. CACIAM 05
AAGTATTTAAAGTATTCAAAGCTTCTCACTTCTGGAAATAAGTCTCTGTATCCTTCGCAGTATTTGTCAATGAATTGTACTGTTTCTTTTGCTGCACGTGGGGCAACTACATACCACATACCACCTCTGCATTTCAGGCTATCTTCTCCATTTTATCCTGCCCACAATGATAGAAGAGCGATAATTAGTGTGAAATAGACACTAATCAGTCAAATCCGTCAGAATTTGCTCTAGTAAACGTTTTTTCAGAGTTTCCAAGCCAATGCCCTGGGCCGCCGCCAGGAAAATTGCCTCGGGATAATCCGCTTGGGCCGCTGCTAAAGCTTCGCTGGGCACCTGGTCAATTTTGTTGAACACCATCACCATGGGGGACGTAGCCAGAGGCATTTCTGCCAAAATATTAGCCACTGAGGCAATTTGCCGTCGCCAAGCTCGGTCGGATAGATCCACCATTTGGAGCAGTAGATCCGCCTCCGTTACTTCTTCTAACGTGGCCCGAAACGCATCCACCAAAGCGTCGGGCAATTTATGGATAAAGCCCACCGTATCCGTTAGCAAAATGGGATGGTAGGTTTGATTCCCCGGATCCAACAAGGATAAACGCCTGGTGGTGGGGTCCAACGTGGCAAACAATTGGTCCGCGGCGTAAATATCCGCTTGGGTGAGAGCATTAAGTAAAGTAGATTTGCCCGCATTGGTGTAACCGACGATCGCCACGGTGGGGACAGCCTGTTGTTGGCGTTGATTCCTTAGCCGGGAGCGATGGGACTGTAACTCATTAACCTGCTTTTGTAGCTTGGCAATGCGACTTTGGATGGTGCGCCGTTCCGTTTCCAGCTTGGTTTCCCCTGGCCCCCTAGTGCCGATGCCTCCCCCCAACCTGGACATGCCCTGGCCTCGACCCACCAATTTGGGTAGCAGGTATTCTAATTGGGCTAATTCCACCTGTAATTTACCGGCCCTGGATTGGGCCCGCTGAGCAAAAATATCCAAAATTAATTCCGTGCGGTCAATGACCCTAACTCCACAGCGTTGCTCTAGGTTCCGCACCTGGGCAGCGGACAGATCCCGGTCGAAAACTACTAGATTGGCTCCGGTGGTTTGCACCGCCAAGGCCAACTCTTCCACCTTGCCCTCCCCCACTACGGTTTGGGGATGGGGTTTACTCCGATTTTGTTGCATGACCTGGAGCACCTGAGCGCCGGCGGAATCCACCAGTCGTTCTAGCTCCGTTAAACCTTCGGCAAAGCTTTGGTCATCCACTTCACTGGTTTTTAGTCCCATCACCAGCACCCGTTCCTGGCCGGCTTCCACTTGGCGAGCGACGAATTCCCGCTCAAATTCTGCCTCTAGGTTTTCCACCAAATCGAGGATGGCTTCTTCGGCTAAATCTTCCAAATCCACCGCAGGGGAAACCACCCAATCGGCCACCCTATCCTCCATATCATCACTGCTTTGGGGCAATAAATGGGCCAAATACCCCGTGTCTACATAGCCTGTGACGCCGCCGCCCCGTTTAGCAAAACCCTGGCCAGTAACGCTTAGCACCACTAGGGCATCTAATCTTTGCAGAGCCATGGCAATTAAACTGGATTCCCTAGGAGCTTCCCCTTTTAAATCCGTGGTCAGGCAACGAATACCTGAGAGTCGCTTTTCCCCATAGCGGGGCAATTCCAAGGGCGGAATTTGGGTTTGCCGGGGCGTACCTACCCCCACCCGGATAATTTGCCCCCGTCGGTTCACATACACTGAAACCGGCTGTTTAATTTCCTGGCTGATGGCCCCTAAACGCTGGGCTAATTCCATCGTCAGCAGGCGATCGCCGGGGAGACGCTGTTGATAGAGGCGCTTTAGTTGCTTAATTTGACTGGTTTTAAGCCGTTGGGTTTGGCCGTAGATGGTATCGATAGGCTTTAGTCCTAATTGGTAGATTATGGAGGCGAAAAACAGAAGTTGAATTTATAGCCTAATGATCAATCCTGCCATAAACGACGACGGCTTTTACCCCGCAACCTTTGGTGAGTATCCCGCAAAAGCTCGGGAATGGCCAGATTATGGGGACACCGGGGCAAACAATCCCCGCAGTCGGTACACCGATCGCCTTTTTTGCCGGGAAACCAGTGCCCCGCATTTTCCAACATTTGATAGCGGTACTGACCAAAATCCTGCATATCGAAGGCTACGGCCAAATTGCGTAGACGTAGAATTTCGGGAATGTTAATTTCCTCTGGGCAGGGCAAACATTGATAACATTGGTGGCAAGCGTCGGTGCCCAATGCTTGTTGTTGATGGTCGAGCAAATTTTGCAAAACCGCCTGTTCCTGCTCACTCAATGGCTCCAGGCGATCGCCAAGGGATAGGGGGTGATTCAATTCCTGGGGAATGGCGGGGCCAAGACTCAGGGTAGTAATGCGGGGGTCACTCAGCAGAAAACGGTAGGTTAAACCCAAAGGGGTAAAGGGTTGACAGAGGTTCTGCAAAGTTACGGTTGGTGTGTATAGTTGACCGCCCTTGTCAGCAGGGGAAATGATGAAAATGCCCATATCGTGCCCATGAGCCGAGGCGATCGCCGGAGCGAGATGTTGATTAAACCAGTAATAATGCAAATTAACGAAGGCAAATTTTCCTGAAGCAATTACTTCCTGTACTAAGGGCAAACTACCGTGGGTAGAAAAACCAAGATGTTTAAATTTCCCCTGTTTTTGAGCCCTATCTATCGCCGGCCACAATTGCTGTACCCATTGCCAATGCTCGGAGGTATTAATGCCATGGATAGCAAAGCAGTCTAAATAATCCACCTGGAGTCGTTGCAGAGAACGGTCAAGGCCCTGGATAAATTGTGCTGAGTTCTCCGTGGGGCAAACTTTGCTGGTGAGGTGAATATTTTCCCGGTTAAAGCTTGTGAGCAATTCCCCCAAATAAACTTCGCTTTCTCCGTAGGCCGCCGCTGTTTCGATGTGGTTAATGCCCCCGGCTAGAGCCTTTTCCACCGTAGCCACAAATTGCTGGCGATCGCCTAAGCCCCGCATGGTGCCCAGGGAAAAAACAGATAAATTCAGATTGGTGCGGCCAAAACGACGGTATTGCAAAGGTCAGTTTTTATTGTTTTTATCAGAGTTGAGATCAAAATCTTTTCATCTACCAAGTAACATCACTGAGGTCGGCCCGTTGCAGGTTAGTGCCCACTAAATTGGCCCCCCGCAAATTGGCTCCCTTGAGGTTGGCCCCGGTGAAATCCGCCCGGGTCAGATTAGCGCCTCGAAAATTGCCATAGCGTAAATCCGCACCCCGAAAATTAGTCTTCCTTAAATTAGCCCAGCGCAAATCAACGGCGATCGCCGCCACCGCACTAAAATCCGCTTCCGGAGCATAGGCCTGGTGGAGATGGGCCCTCATTAATTGGGCTTGGCTAAGGTTAGCTCGGTAAAGTCTTAAACCGTGGGCTTCTGCTTCGGTAAAGATGGCCTGACAAAAAAGGGCTTCGTTAGCATCACTTTCAGTTAAATCCGCCTCACTTAAATTGCAACGATTTAACATCGCCCGACAGAGATTAGCCCGCCGTAAATTGCTTTTGTGCAGACTGGCAGCAATCAAATTGGCATCCGTCAAATCCGCCCCTTCCAGATTGGCAAAGCGTAAATCACAGCCGATCAAGGCGACCTGGCTGAGGTCCCCATGGGGAAACACTAACCCAGCCAAATTTTGATTGGTCAATTCTAAGCCTTGGGGAACATGGCCATTGACCAAAAGACTAGCAACCCCGGTGTTTAACCAGCCTGGGGCGTTGATGGGGGTAGGGGACAAACCATTGCTCATAATGTAATTCATCTTAACCCACTGGCGGTGGTAGTCCTTAGCTCAGGCCAGCCCAGCCATAGCCCGCAGCCATTAACATGCCGC
Source organism: Synechocystis sp. CACIAM 05 (assembly GCF_010222815.1). Classification (GTDB taxonomy): domain Bacteria; phylum Cyanobacteriota; class Cyanobacteriia; order Cyanobacteriales; family Microcystaceae; genus Synechocystis. Next base: position 1,591,475 of record NZ_CP019225.1, read on the forward strand.
TAAAGAAATGTAAATTAACAGCAATAAATTTACAGTTACTGACTTGCTCCGGTTGGTCGTGATATTGCCCCACATGGCGAATTAATTGCACTGCCCAGGGCAGACTGGCAATTATCAGCAACGTTTGCCATGGAGCCTGATGACACAAAACGCCGATCGCCGTAATTAGATAAAGACTAACAACCGACAGGGTTAAAACCTGGGACCCCAACTTGGTGCCTAAACGAACAATGGGGGATTTTTTGCCGGCGGCCAGGTCATCTTCTACCTGGTGGAAGTGGGAGCAAAAAAGAATAATCGCCGTGCTGATGCCCACAAAAATGCTAGGCGTAAGCAAATTCCAGCTAAAACTTTGGCTCTGAGAATAATAGGCGGCGGCGATCGCCAGGGGGCCAAAGGTAATTAAACAAATCAATTCCCCCAATCCTAGGTAGCCGAGGCGAAAAGGGGGCCCTTGGTAGGTGTAGCCCAAAAATATGGCCACCCCGATCAACTCCAATACTGTCCAATCCTGGGCTCGCCAGCTCATGCTCATTAGCCCCAGCACACCAGCTAGCAAGAAAAAGTTACTAATTAAAAAAACTAGATTGCGATTGCCGGTCAAATTCACCATCGAATGGGCTTTACGCACATCAATGCCCGTGTCACTGTCAAACACATCATTGCTCAGGTTAATCCAAGCGATAATGGCGATCGCCGACAGCAAAAAGATGGTAAAAACATCACCATGCCACTGCCCAGTCAGACCATAGGCCACCGCCGAACCAACGGTAATGGGCACCACTGCCACCGTGTACATGGGGGGCTTAATGGCCGCTAACCAAAGTTTGCGGGTTGCCGGGGCCGTCGATGGTGCTAGGGGCGAAGATTCGGTCATAACAGAGGGATGAAGCTAGTTCAAACTACCTGGGCTTCCGCTTCCAGTTGGTTTAAGGGTACGAAACATTCCCCTGGCAACAGCACTGGCTGACGATTGAACATCAGTTGACCCCGGTGGGTTTCTTTATGGATAGCAATGCCCAGAGGCTGCTTTTGGGATCGGGGGTGGAGCATGCGGTAACTGCGATAAATGCGTCGGGCCATCCGCAACATTTTGGGGTCTAGGGGCATGGGTACGCTCCTGTACTCCACATCAAAATCGCTCTCATCAGGAATAAAGACCATAACAAACTCCCCACTCAGGACGCATATGTGTTGTAGCCATTGACCGAAAAATGTCAGCCAGGTTAGCCATCATCATAAATAACAATAGGGTTTGACGTAAGGGCCACCCCAGAAGATTCTTAGTTATCCGACCAAGATCTAATTTGACCAAAACCACCTGGCCGTGGGGAAATTAATGGTGCAGAGTTTGTCTGGTTTTTAGCCAGGGGCAATGGTCCTTACATCTCATCTAGGATGCTCAACAATTGCTCTCCCATTTGCCGACAGCCCACCAGTTGTGTGCCAGGGGAAAGAATATCACCGGTACGGTAACCCTGTTCTAAAACTTTTTTCACTGCATCCTCAAGGCAATCGGCGGCCCCGGGTTGATCTAAACCGTAGCGCAACATCATGGCCGCACTGAGCACCTGGGCTAGGGGGTTAGCTTTATCCTGACCGGCAATATCCGGGGCGGAACCGTGGACGGGCTCAAATAACCCAGGGCCGTCACTGCCCAAACTGGCGGAGGGTAACATGCCAATACTGCCGGTTAACATGGCGGCAATATCGGAAAGAATATCCCCGAATAAATTGCCCGTCACAATGGTGTCAAATTGTCTGGGACTCCGCACCAATTGCATGGCCGCATTGTCCACATATAAATGGGACAGTTCCACGTCGGGATAATCTACGGTGATCGCCATGACCCGATCCCGCCACAGTTGGGACACATCTAATACGTTAGCCTTATCTACTGAACAGAGTTGCCCCCGTCGTTTACGAGCCGTTTCAAAAGCAACTTTAGCAATGCGGTCAATTTCTCCCACGGTGTAAGCCATGGTATTGACCCCCCTTTTTTCCCCCGTTTCCGTCTCGAAAATGCCCTTGGGTTTACCAAAATAAATGCCGCCGGTTAGTTCCCGCACCACCATAATGTCCACCCCTTCCACCACTTCCCGTTTCAGGCTGGAAGCGTCAATCAACTGGGGGAAGATCGTCGCAGGACGCAAATTGGCAAATAGCCCCAACCCTTCCCGAATGGCAAGCAAACCAGTTTCCGGCCTTTGGGAACGGGGTAAATTGTCCCAGGCATAACCCCCGATCGCTGCTAACAATACCGCATCACTATCCTTCGCTTGGGCCAGGGTTTCCTCCGGTAGGGGTTGCCCTGTGGCATCAATGGCCGCTCCCCCAATTAAAGCCTCTTGAAAATTAAACGCAAAACCAAATTGGTCCGCCACTTTGCTTAATACCGCCACCGCCACCGCCATGATTTCGGGGCCAATGCCATCGCCGGGGAGCAAGGTTACGTTATAGGTCTGGGACATGGTAGTGGAAAAACTGAAAAAACTTTGATCAAATAAGTAAATTTAAACGGGCTTTGGGAATGGATTCCACAAGCTTCCCCAGTGTAGTGGATTGGGGACGCAGATTAGAAACTTCAGCCACTGGCGATCGCCTCCCACCTCCCAGCAAATACCCTTCCCCCAATAATTTAGGGAAAGGGTACATAAAGTGAAGAAAACGTCTAGATTAACTCCGATTTTGCCCAAGTCTGGGGAGCAAAGAGAGTTTTTAAAGAGCTTTCTTGGAATTGATGGCAAAAACTAGGCCGCTGCTAAGTTAGCCGCCACAAAGTCCCAGTTGACCAACTTACCGAGGAAATCGGCAATGTAATCGGGACGACGGTTTTGATAGTCTAAATAGTAGGCGTGTTCCCATACGTCCATGGTCAGCAAAGGAGTTTGACCGGCGGTCATGGGGTTTTCGGCGTTGCCGGTTTTGGTCACTTTCAAAGTGCCATTGTCTAACACCAACCAAGCCCAGCCGCTACCGAATTGGGTGGCTCCAGCTTGTTTGAAAGCTTCCACGAAAGCGTCAAAGCTACCAAAGTCAGCGTTGATTTTGTCCGCCAAGGCACCAGAGGGCTGGCCACCACCACCAGGCTTCATGCAATTCCAGTAGAAACTATGGTTCCAAGCTTGGGCGGCGTTGTTGAAAATACCGGCTTTGCTAGCATCGCCAGCAACGGCTTTAATTACGTCTTCAATGGATTGATTATCTAAATCAGTACCCGCCACTGCATTGTTGAAATTGTTAACGTAGGCGGCATGGTGTTTGTCGTGATGGAACTCCAGGGTGCTTTTGGAAATGCAGGGTTCCAGAGCGGTGTAGTCGTAAGGTAAGTTAGGTAGTGCGTAAGCCATTTAAATTTAAATTCTCTACTCAATAGGGGATTCCATGGCTCTCACTTTACCCTAAAGTTTCCTCGGTTAAAAGGTCGGTAATCCGGTGGAGAACCGCACAAAAGGCAAAATATTGCCGGTGGCCATGGGCAAGAAAAAGAGCGACAAAGCCTTGGTAATCATCGCCGCTAACCAAGCCTGACAGTTTTTTAATCCCTTCTTAATCTCTCGGAGCTACTTAACAATTCAACGGGAAACATTGCTATCGCCCATTTCAAGCCCACCCGCTTAATAGGCTCGTTTTGACCTACTTTGATTTGGGTTAGTCTAGCTGGGACTTTGGGCAAACAGGATTACAACGACCTAATTCCCATTGTTGTCATTTGAAAGATCTACTCGGGAAGATTAAGACTGGTTTTGTCCTTGACGAGAAAGTTTTTGGCTGAGAAGAGAATGATCAAAAGAGCAAAGTAGCCACAGAAGGCAACGGCAATTAAATTAGACATTTAGTTAATTTTTGTAAAGGGAGTCATTGCCTTAAGCATAGGGGAAAATCTCTGGTTTTGGCTTTAGCATTGCTTATTGCACCAATAGTAGAGATTAATGCCGGTCAAAAAGCTTGACCATAGATTAATTCGAATGTCTATAGCCTCGGCCAGCACTGACAAATGCGAGAGTTGCGTCCGGAAAAATTACCTGAGCCTAGTTTGGGCAATGGATTAACGAGAGCTAGCTCCAGTCCTGTTGCTCCTCCGTACTCTGTTTGGCATGGGCCGCACCGCTGGCGTATAGGGCTCTGGTTTGGGCAAAAAGTTCTTCTTCGGTCAAGTGCCATTGCTGGAGCACAGTGTCCAAATCTCGCTGCAAACTCCTGGCCCCGGGAAAATTTTTGTAACGGATTCTCAGCCTTGCCAAGGAGAGCAGGTGGGGAGTATCGGCGGGCGACTGCAAGAGGCGATCGACAATGGCCTGGTCTTTACTTGCTTGGGGATGGGTTTGCTCTGCGATCGCCATGGTTATGACTCCTGACAAATTTTCAAAAAGGGCAAAGGTTAAGTCTGGCTGGCCAAGTTATTGCCATTGGCTCTTATGGAGCAAGAAGAGGTTTGTCCTCATTTTCTTCTTTACTGGCCTCCAAACGGGCCTGGGCGCTGGCCCACTGACTAGCAACAATGGCCACTAGCAACCACCACAAAGTGCTCACCGGGGGACGGTACCAGACGGTGTCCACCATGCCGTGGACCAACAAACCGATGATCGCTGCTAAAGCCCCCATAATCCAGATGCCTTCCGGGGCGAGGGTTTGGCGACAGCGTTTAACCAGTTCTACGCCTTTGCCTAGGGTAACGGCCAACAGCCAGAGCATACAGGTAAAACCAACTACACCCGTTTCCACCAAAATTTCTAGGTAAATGGAATAGGCACTCAGGGCAGTGAAGCGGGGCCGCATATAGTAAGGATAAATTTGGTTAAAGGCTTCGTTGCCTGGGCCAATGCCAATGATGGGGCGGGCTCGGATCATGGCTTTTACCCCTTCCCAAACATTGATGCGGAAATTATTACTGCTGTCTTCCCGCCCAGCAAAAATGCTCATGGCCCTGAGTCGAATCGGTTCCACCGCAATCAACGCTCCCCCACCTAATACAACCGCCACGGCGATCGCCAGGGGCAAAGACCACCGTTGCCAAAATTTGGGTAATTGGGGTAACCACCAGAAGTAACAAAGGGCCAGGAAGGTAGCTCCCAGGGCCAGCACTGCTAGCCAACCGCCCCGGCTCTGGGTAAAAAAGAGACAGAGTAGGTTAACAATCACCATGGTTGCTCCCAGCAGTTTGGGCCACCACCGTCGCCATACCACCAGAGCACTCAAGCTCAAACCCGTCATGGGCACCAAGTAAGCCGCCAAGAGATTGGGGTTGCCCAAAAAGCTATACACCCTAGTAGCCTGGGCCAAGGTAGAAGTGGGGTCATTCCAAGTAGCTAACTGTTCTACCCCGTCCACCTGTTGTCGCAGACCGTAACTCCCCACCAATAGCCCTACCAGTAAAACAGCGGTTACTAATCGGTTCAACCATTGTTTGTTTTGCAATAACCTAGCTGCCAAGAGAAATAGGCATAAATTAGCTGTCAGCTTGGCTAACCCCGATGCAGCCGCCATTTTTACCGGAGAAAATCCCACGGCGATCGCCGAAATGCACCAGTAGGCAAAAACTAAAACATGGATGGGAGTCAAACCCTTCCCTGGTTGATCAGCAAAGGTCAGCAGAGCCCAAAAGGCTCCACAGAGCAGCATAAAAATGCCCAACATGGTGGTGGAGGTGAAGGGAGCCGCAATAAAAATTATTGCCACTAGAGCCGTACCCAATGCCTCGAAGTGGGGCCAGAGCACACTAGCCTGTATCCAACTCCGTCCCCAGCCCACCAAACGATGGAGCACACTGCCCCGGCCCCATTCCTGGGGGGAAAAACCGCCAAACATCAGCGATCGCCAGATAGAGATGGGAGACACCATTGAATACTTTGCCCGTGAATTCTGAACAACTTTCTCACCAATTAGCCTAAGCCATGGGGCATATTCTCGTTGACATTCTCTCCACCCAATCGGCAAGCGATATGGATGGAGATTCTTTAGGTCGCCCCAAAGATTTCCTGCTTCAAAAGGTGCCAGTTAGACTGAGTGACCTCAGTCCCCGCCGCTTCCCTTCCACAGGCATTTTCAACAACCCGTTGCCCACGGGCACAAATAACTTGACCTGCTGCCACATCACGGGGCTTAATTGACCCGCAGTTATGGCAGTGATGAATCCGTGTCGGGAGGTCTTTACGGACCTCCGCACCGCAATCGGAACACTCTTGGCTAGTGCCTCGCGCATCCACCTTGCCGTAATAGACATCTCGTTTCCAGCACACCCAGGGAAGGATTTGGTTCGTGAATTGACCCAGCCCAGCATCCAGCGTGTGTTTACCTAGCATCCCTTTGGCCATGATGCGGAAGTCCAAATTTTCCACAAACACCATCCCAGCGTTGTCACAAAGGTGATGAGCCAACTTAAAATGCCAGTCCTTACGGGTATCGGCAATGCGTTGATGGATTCTCGCAATCTTCTTCTGAAGCTTCAGCCAGTTCGCTGACCCCTTCTGCTTATTCTTCAATCGACGTTGCAGCGATTTCAGCTTGCGGTGCAGATCATTGAAAAAGCGAGGTCGCTTGACCTGTTCTCCATCGGAGGTTGAAAGAAAGTATTCCAGCCCAACATCAATTCCCACCGGATGCCCATGGGGCATTGTGGCAGGAATGACGACATCAGCCTGAAGGCTCAACATGACGAAATAGCCAGATGCCTTGCGGACAACCTGAGCCTGTTTCACCTCAAACAAGTCAGGAATTTCCCTCGACCAACGTACCTTCACCAGCCCCAGTTGAGGCAGTTTAATCCCATCGGGGGTGATGCAGTTTTTGAGCATCTGCGGAAAGAGAAAGCTCCGCATCCGATTCGGTTTTTTGAACCGAGGGAAGCCCGACCACTTTAACCGCCACGACTCCCAGGAAGCCTCTAGTTTCCTGATAACCTGCTGGAGCACCTGGGCGTTGACGGTTTTTAGTCCAGGGAAATCGGTCTTAGCCGCTGTTAGTGACTTGCACTGCCGCGCATAGCTGGGAAAGGGTGCATCCGCTGGCAAGATGAACTCCTGCCGAATTGAACACGCATTCACCGGAGACTTGCGGGAATCCAACCAGTCTTTGCGTTCCCGCAGCGCAAAATTCCAGACATTGCGACACACATTCAAGGTCTGCTCAATCTCTGAAACCTGCTCCGCAGTTGGCTCTAGCTTAAATTCCCACGTCGTGTTTAGCATACGACTATTATAGTTATAGTTTAGGAAATGCTTGCCTGTTTCTTAGGCTACCTAAAATACTCCCTTCGGTCGTGCCCCGCTTCACCACCCCCTAAGCCTTCGGCTATGGGCGGAGCACTGCGACGGATCTTGGTAGGGATACAGCCAAAATTAGATCCCGTGGCTCTGACGAAAGTTTAGTGTCAAACAATTTCACAGCGTATCTCGGTACTCTTCCAATAGGGCGGTAATATCCGCTAACTGTCTTCGGTGGAGTTGGCTGGGGTCCAGTTGGAATCTGGCGATCGTAGTACGATATCGAGTTTCGATTCTAGTTCGGCGAGTTTCTCGTTCTGCCGCCTCAGCTCTTTCATCCTTTGCTCGTGCCGCGTCTGCTTTTCGTTCTCTAGCTTCCTCATTTCTTCGTTGTATTTCTTCATTTCTGCGTTGTAGTTCCTCAAGTCGGACAAACCCCCGTAGGATTTAATCCAAGACCACAAACGTGAAAGTAAACCCGGCGAAGCTGAGGCCGGCCCATTGGGGGATGGAGAGTTCGTAGTTTTTGAAGTAGATGGTTTCATATTTGAGGGCTACTCCGATGGCAAACACCAAGATGGTGGTAATGATGGCGATAAATGCCTGGAAGTCTGGCATGGTCTGTTCCCTAAGACTGTCCCATTCTAGCAATGCCCGGGGATCGCACTTCCCCCAGCAAGGGTTCAGGTTGGCAAAGGCCGCTTAACAAGGGAAAATGTAGGGAACTATCCCCCCCTTTGTAATCGGCCCTGTGACTAAAATTCGCACTGTTTCTGACGCCAAACGAAAATTTTTTACCCACTACAGCCGTCCCATTAGTTCCATCTACCGGCGTTTTGTCGAAGAACTATTGGTGGAAATGCATTTGCTCAGTGTGAACATTGATTTTACCTACGATCCGATTTTTGCCCTAGGCATTGTCACCTCCTTTAATAGTTTCATGCAGGGCTATCAACCCGCCGAACAATTACCGGCCATTTTCAACGCCCTCTGCCATGGGGTGGATCAAAACCCCGACCAAGTGCGCCAAGATGCCAAGAATGTGGCCGCCAGTGCCCATCACATTGGTCTGGATGCCTGGGTAACCGCCGCCGCCAGCGAACAAGCATTTGGGGATAATCTTCTGCTCAACACCCTCACGGGGATCCACCAACGCCACAAATTCAAATACAGTCGTTTATTTGCCATCGGGCTTTATACTCTGTTAGCTGACCAGGACCCAGAGGTGAAGGACAATGACGAAAAACGTCAAGATTATCTCACCAAGCTGTCGGAACTATTAGACTTGTCCCTCGATAAAGTGGTCAAGGATTTAGACCTGTACCGCAGTAATCTGGAAAAAGTTGACCAACTGCTTAAGGTGTTGGAAGATGCCGCCGAAGCAGAACGGAAGAAAAAGGAAAAACAAGCCGCTTCTACCACTCCGGCGATCGAGGAAGCTCCCCTAACCACAGCGGAGAGTTCCGAAAGCTAGTTCAATCCATGCCCCACTATGAGGCCCCATTGTGGAACTGAAACAGGTCATCATTGCCCATAAAGCCGGGCACAATGAAAGCAAAACCTATGCCGAACGGTGTGCCAGGGAACTGGAAGCTAGGGGTTGTAAGGTGCTGATGGGCCCCAGTGGCATTAAAGACAATCCCTATCCAGTGTTTTTGGCCTCCGTCACAGAAAAAATAGATTTGGCTTTGGTTTTAGGAGGAGATGGCACTACCCTAGCGGCGGCCAGGCATTTATCCCCCGAAGGCATTCCCATTTTGTCCGTTAACGTAGGGGGGCACCTAGGATTTTTGACGGAACCCTTTAATTTATTTCAAGACACTGAAACGGTGTGGGACCGTCTCAGCCAAGACCGCTATGCCGTTTCCCAACGCATGATGTTAGCGGCCAGTTTATTTGAAGGCGATCGCCGGGATCCCCAGATGGTGGGGGAAACCTACTACTGCCTGAACGAAATGTGCATCAAACCGGCCAGTATTGACCGCATGCCCACGGCCATCATCGAAGTGGAAGTGGATGGGGAGTTAATTGATCAGTATCAGTGCGATGGTTTACTAGTCGCTACCCCAACCGGATCCACTTGCTACACTTCCTCCGCCAACGGCCCGATTTTGCACCCTGGCATGGACGCCATTGTCATTACTCCCATTTGTCCCCTCAGCTTATCCAGTCGCCCCATTGTCATTCCCCCGGGCTCGTCGGTAAACATTTGGCCCCTGGGAGATTTTGAGTTAAATACTAAACTTTGGACCGACGGTTCTCTGGCTACAGGGGTTTGGCCTGGGCAACGGGTGGGGGTGTGGATGGCCCATCGAGCAGCCCAATTTATCCTCCTACGGGAAAGCTATTCCTTTTACAAAACTCTACGGGATAAGTTGCAGTGGGCCGGGGCGAGGTTTTTGTACGATGGGAACAACAAGGTCAATTGAGTTATTTTGTCGTCAAACCTAAGATTTCGTGCGGGCAAGGATTAAAGCTAAACAAGGACAGGGTTTTAGACCCATTTTTCTGAAAATTTACTCTGTTTTTAGTCGGGATCAATTCTATCTAGGTTTTCCTGGTCAGTTTGGGTTGTACTGAAAACATGGTGACTTTCTAAGCATTTGAAATAGGGCCATGGCCCCCTGGAGAAACAAAAAGCAACCGCCCAAGAATAGTTTTGCCTGGAATGCGGTTGCCGGAATAGAAACGAGCCTAGTTATTGTTGATTTAACATCCCTCAGGGCCACAGAAAGTATGCCCATAAAGTACTTCTGCGCTACAAATGTAGATGATGCCAGCGTAATCATTAAAATACTTGACGGCAACTCGATCAGCAATTTCTTCAGCCATTTCGCGGGTTTCAGTCAATATTTCAAACTTAATATTGGCCTCGATGTCGGAAGTGTTAGGTTGACCCGACGAGCGCACGTTACGGCTACCTTTGCCACCAGTATTCATTACCGTGTATCCTTTGGCACCGGATTCGTCGATAATTTTAGCAATCTTTTTGAGCAGAATCTTTTCTGTGACGATGACGAGCTTGTTCGCTGGTTTAGCCATTTTGTTTATCTCCTAGAAGTATGTAAGTTAATCTTTTTGGTCTGTTAGGTCAAGTTAGTACTGACAGACCATAAACTATTGGGGATTAACCTGCACCAAGGGTCTGGGCAAGCCCAATGAAAAGCGGTATGCACACGCCGATGGCAATGGGAGTACCGATGGCGGTGGATGAACCGATATAGGCAGAGGGGTTGGCAGATGGGATACCTGCTCGCAAGGTAGGAGGCCCGGAGATATCAGAACTAGAAGCGGCGATAACTGCTAAAACTACCACACCACCCAGACTGAAACCCGTAGCATAGTGGGCAATCATACCAAGACCAAAGGCAATAAACCCGTGCACTATCGGAGCTATTAGGCTATAGACCACATACCATTGAGCTACTTTACGTAGTTCACCAATTCTGGACCAAGCTTCCATGCCCATAATCAGCATCAAGATGGAAAGTAGTCCTCGAAAAAGAGGATCATAAAAACCTTCATAGACACTTTCCGGCTTGGTAAATATGCCAAGGGCAAGACCTAACAACATGGCTGATAGGGCAGGGCCTTGTAAACTTTCTTCGATAATTGGCCAGATTTTGACCCGATTATCTTCCGGTTCTTGCTGGCTTAAATACTCTTGGCGGGTACGGGGATAATCCGTTTGGTCGCCATAATCTCCTGCGGCAACGGGTTGCTTGCTGAACGATTCCTCAATGCTAGCAGCGGCAGACTTACGTTTTCTCTTATTGAGATAAATATTAGCTACGACGATCGCCGTTACCAGGGCAGGAATATCCATAAAGGGATACAGAGCGCCGGCCCAGGCTTCGTAGGAAATTTTTGATTCTTCCAACGTAGTGAGGGCGGCAGCCATTGTAGAGCCACTGACTGCCCCAAACAAGCCGCCGGTGGCCAGGGCATCGACAGTTCTGACGTTGGGCAGTTTAGCCAGGGTAAAACGGGCGATGAAGACAATAAGAATTCCCAATATCACAGAGAATGCCACGGGGAGGAGCATTTCCGTCAAGTTGGAGTTCCGAATCGCCATGCCCCCGGTTAGGCCAATCTTAGTGAGCAACATAAAGACGATGATCGTAGAAATCGCCTCTGGAATTACCAATTGGGTGCCAAGGGCGGCAATAACCATCCCCCCAATCAGAAAGGCTAGGGTTGGGGACTGCAATTGTCCCACGAAGTCCGTCAAGAAATTGGACAAAAAATCCATAATGTAAATTGTCTCCTTGGTTGAAATTTATGGGGATTGGGGTAGTAAAGCTTGGCCCTGAATCTTCGGCAGTTTGCTTGATCTTTCCAGGGGCAATGAACCCCATTGGCTTCGCTCTGTATAGACTCTTGTCTATGCAGGTTTGAATGCCCATGTCTTGAAATCTATAAGCTAAAGTCTATATGTAAATCCGGCCAATTTTGCAGTTGTCCCCCTGGATCTGCTAAGTAATTTTAAATTTGAATGATAAGTTTTACTATTATTTGGCGATCGCCAGCTTTTTGGGGACTAGATGGTGGCCCCGGATTTTGCTCAATGGCCCCCTGTAAGTTGATCAATGGGACAATTTTTCTGATTTTTAAATTGTTGTGACTAGTCGAGCTGGAAGGGAGGCGAGACCTTGACTGGGGAGGATTCTAGCGGAGGACTATGGCGAGCAACATTGACCCAAACCACCGACAGTAGTAAGCCGACACCACAACCCAGGAAAAAGAGCCAAGCGTGGGAAGGTTCTAGGACAAATAAAAGACGGCGACTTTTATCATACACATGAATTATCCAACCAGCATTGTTATTTGTCTTTGGTTCCGATTGTCTTGATTCAAACTTGTTCATGGATTTCACTCTATGGTGATTATGAGCATTGCCCCAAAGTCGGTGAAATTTACCAGAGGAAAAATTGCCAAAAACGCCTCTGGAAAAAGCACACGATGGTTTCAGCTGGGAACAACTAATCTATTCTGAGTTTAAATTGCCCCGATTCAATGGATAGAAATAAGACTATTTTTTTAGAAAAAAACTATATCTCTAAGTCTATGCAATATTTGGTTCCTAAGCAGTATCTTTGCCGCAAAACTATCTCAAATTTGTCGAATCTTTTAATAAGTTAAATTTATAACCTCAACAACTTCCCCTGGGTTAGGCAGGAAATAAATTGGTTGAGGAGGCCATAGCCTTCCTCCCCGCTTCAGAACAGTGCCCATGGCAAATTGTCGAACCTCTTTTTCTCGCGGGAATCATTCTACCTCTAGTTTCTGGTCAACCATTGGAGGTTTAATGGGTAAGGAAAGGTAATTTTGCCTTCTTGCCCAGTTCTTCCCTTTCTCCTATGTTGAAAAAGTCCCTATCCAATGCTGTAGTCCTGGTAATTTTACTGCTGAGCTTTACCCTCACCGCCTGTGGAGGAGTGGGCATTGCCAGTCTGCAACGCTACAGTGACACTAAAGATGGTTATGAGTTTCTTTATCCCAATGGTTGGATTGGGGTGGACGTTAAGGGGGCTTCCCCTGGGGTGGATGTGGTGTTCCGGGACCTGATTGAGCGGGATGAAAATTTGAGCGTGATTATTAGTGAAATCCCCAGCGATAAAACCTTGACGGATTTGGGCACAGCCACCGATGTGGGTTACCGCTTTATGAAAACCGTTAACGATGCTTCCCAAGGCGATCGCCAGGCGGAATTAATTAATGCGGAGGCAAGGGATGAGGACGGTCAGGTTTATTACACTCTGGAGTACCGGGTGTTGGTGGGGGACAATGTGGAGCGCCACGATTTGGCCAGTGTGACCACTAACCGGGGTAAGTTAATTACGTTTGATTTATCCACGGCAGAAGACCGGTGGGACACAGTGAAAAGTCTGTTTGACACAGTGGCCAGCTCCTTCCACGTTTACTAATCGATTGCCTAGTAGCTACTAACTACTTTAGGCTGTTGATTATTTACCACCGCACTATGCTAGCAGCCCAGGTTAAGCCGGCCCCAAAGCCGGCCAGGGCGATTAGGTCTCCCTCTTTAATTTTCCCTTCCCGCACCGCTTGATCCAAAGCCAGGGGAATGGAAGCTGCCGAAGTGTTGCCGTATTCCCCCACATTACTGATGATTTTCTCGGATGGAATACCCAGGCGATCGCCCACCGCATCCATAATGCGTTGATTGGCTTGGTGAAGAATTACCCAGTCCAAGTCGGAGGTGGTCAACTGGGCTTTAAACAGTACTTTTTCGATGATTTCTGGCACCTTAGCCACGGCAAAACGGTACACTTCCCGGCCGTTCATGGTGATGGCTTGATAGGTGCCCTGGGCAACGGTTTTTTCTGCTGTTAAAGGTTGAGGGTTTGCTTGATAGGACAAATTAAGACAGCCATTGCCAGTGCCATCGGTGTACATTTCAAAGGCGAGCAAATTGTCCTGGGCTTGGCGTTGTAGCACCACGGCTCCGGCTCCATCACCGAATAACACACAGGTGGTGCGGTCCGACCAGTCCACCCAACGGGAAAGTACATCCCCTCCCACTATTAAAACCCTTTGGTAAACCCCGGTGCGTAAAAATTGGGCTGCTACGTTCAACCCCACCACAAAACCAGAACAGGCCGCCGTTATGTCAAAGGCAAAGGCTCTGGTGGCCCCCAATCCCCCTTGAATTTGGGCTGCAGTGCCAAATAAATCATCGGGGGTGGAGGTGGCCAGAATAATTAAATCCAGGTCTTCCGGTTGTAGTCCCGCCATGGCCAGGGCTTTTTGGCCGGCCTTTACCCCCAAACTGGCCAAATTTTCCTGGGCCGAACAAATGTAGCGTTGGCGCATCCCCGTGCGGGACTGGATCCACTCGTCGGAGGTCTCGACAATGTTGCTCAGGTCTTGATTTGTTAAACTCTGGTCGGCGATCGCCGTGCCACTGCCAATAATTTTGAGGCCACTGCCAAGGGTATTCAAAAGTCCTGACTCCCGCTGATGTCATGGTGAGCGATTACAGGCTTAAAGCATAGGACAAAGCTGGCCCCTGAGTCACTATGGCCGGGGGGAGTTTCTAGATATTCTGTAATTCCTCTGTTTTTTGTCGTTCCATCAACAGGGAAGTGGAACTGTTAATGCGCACAGAAACCTGATTATCGATCGCCTCCTTAGCTAGGCGAATGGCGTTAAAAATGGAGCCACTGCGGGAACTACCATGGCTAATTACACAAACCCCATCGACCCCGAATAGTAATGCTCCTCCATGTTCGGCATGGTCCACCCGTTGCTTAATGCGTCTGAGGTTGGGGGCTAAAATAATGGCGCCCAATTTGCCCCGCCAGCCCCTGGGTAGTTCTTCCTTGACAATGCTCAGTAAAATTTCCCCCACCGCTTCGGCAAATTTAAGCACAATATTGCCGACAAAACCATCACAAACAATCACATCAAAATTACCGGAAAGTACGTCCCTTCCTTCGGCGTTGCCCACAAAGGGAATTTCCGGATTACTCTGCAACAATTCATGGGTTTGCAGGGCGAGGGTGTTACCTTTATTAGACTCTTCACCAATGTTCAGCAGACCAACCTTGGGGCTATCAACCCCCAACACATATTGGCTGTACACTGTCCCCATGAGGGCAAACTGTTCCAGGTATTTGGGCTTGCAATCCACATTGGCCCCCACGTCTAGCACAATTACCGATTTGCCGGGAACCATTGTGGGAAATAAGGTGCCGATCGCCGGCCGGTCAATGCCTTTTAAACGGCCCAGCCGCAGTAGGGCCGCCGCCATGGCCGCTCCCGAATGGCCAGCGGACACCACCGCATCGGCTTGTTTTTCTTTGACCAAATTCATCGCCACATTAATGGATGCCTTGGGCTTACGGCGCACCACCACCGCATCTTCTTCCATTTCCACCACCCCTTCCGCATCGACAATGGTAAGGTTAATGCCCTGATGGGGATGGCGGTTTAAACAATCCTCAATGGCCTGGCGATCGCCGACAAGGAAAATATCTACATCTAATTCCTGACTCGCCCGGATAGCACCGATAACAATCTCTTCGGGGGCATAGTCACCGCCCATTGCGTCTAAAGCAATTTTCGCCCGCGTTACAGCCATTGATCAAAACCCATTGAATCTCAAAAATTGTAGCAGACCGCCCGGTTAAGCAGAACTTTTCCCCATCCATCTAACTAACTTGATCCATAACCTAGGCTTGTTTTTTCCTGAGGGGCCTACTGACAAAATGGGCTACCTTGATATCGTTGTTATTCAACAGAATAGGGAAGCCGGATTAGCCCACCAGCAAATTTTCCTCTGGATATTTAATCAAACTTGGCTTAGGATCCCCCACGATCGCCGCCATCAAAATGGTAATGCCCACCCGACCAATGAACATGGTGACAATTAAGACCAGTTGGGAAAGGGGTTTTAGCTCCGGGGTAGTGCCCAAGGAAAGCCCCACTGTGGCAAAGGCAGACACCGCTTCAAATGCCAAAGACACTGCTTCCTGCTCCGACTCCAGGAAAATCAACAAACTTATGCTGGAAATCACCGTCACCATCGAACCAAACACCACGGCGATCGCCTTGAGAATTAACTGGGGTGGAATACAGCGGTCATCAATAATTACCCTTTCCTGGCCCCGCAGAGCTGACCGGGTGCAGTTGGCCAAAATGGCAAAGGTGGTGGTTTTGATTCCGCCGCCGGTGCCACTGGGACTAGCCCCAATGAACATCAACAACATCACCAGCACCAAACTAGTAGAACTCAGCTCATTCAAATCAATGGTGTTAAAGCCCGCTGTCCGGGTAGTCACCGACTGGAACCAGGCGACCAGTAAACGATCCTGGAAAGAAAACTGAGCAAAAGCTCGATTGCCCTGGGCCTCTAAAATCAGAATGCCGAAAAAGCCTAACAACAGCAGGAAAATAGTCACCCGCACCACCACCCGTAGGTTAAGGGAAAAGGCAAAGGGTCGTTGGGATTTTTTTACCTTTCGCACTAACCAGAAATAGGACTCGATAATTACCTGGTAGCCAATGCCACCAAAAATAATTAGGGCTGAAACGGTCAAATTAAGGGGCACGGAGGTTTGATAGCCGATTAAGTTATCGGCAAAAAGACTAAAACCAGCATTATTAAAAGCACTGACGCTGTGGAAAACGGCATACCAAAGGGCCTGGGGGGGAGGATAGTCCTGAAGGAAAACAAAAAAAAGAATGATAGTACCAGTAACTTCAAAAATTAGCGTGGTGGCAATGACTGATTTGATTAAATTATTGCTGCCCTGGGCAAAACGATGGTCAAAGGATTCTTGGATGGCAAACCGTTGCTGGAGGTCAAATTTGCGCCCAATCAGGATCATCAAAAAAGTGGTCAGGGTCATGTAGCCCAACCCCCCCAACTGGGCCAGCAACATGACGGTCAATTCTCCCCAAAAGGAAAAGTACTTGTTCACATCCACCACACTGAGCCCCGTCACACAAACAGCGGAAGTGGCAGTAAACAAAGCCACCAAGGGATTACCCCACTCCCCAGTACTGGTGGCAAGCGGCATCAGCAACAGTAATGTTCCCCCGGCGATCGCCGCAATGAAACCAAGGCAAATGGTACGGGAAATAGTCATTCCAGCAGATAAAAATAGGAACTTAGGTTCGTAGAATGGGCTTGGTGGGGCACCAAAGTTTTATAGAGGGATTCCAATTGCACCATATTGGCCGCAAAGGTGTAGCGTTCCAGCACCCTTTCCCTCGCTTTGCGTCCCAACAAATCCGTAATCTCTGGATGATCCCGTAGTAGCGGCAAAAGAATTTTAAGTTGGGCAGTCACCCCCTGGGTTTTGAGCACAATGCCCGCCCCATTTTCCAGCACTTCCCCATCCGCTCCAGCGTCGGTGGCCACACAGGCTGTGCCACAGGCCATGGCCTCCAATAAAGATAGGGATAAACCCTCCACCAAGGAAGGCAAAATAAAGGCATCGGCAGCCCGCAACAGTTGAATCCTGGTCAATTCATCGGCCACGAAGCCCAACCAATGGACTCCCATTTCCGGGCCGTAGTGGGTTTGCAGAGTCGATTTTAAAATGCCGTCCCCCACCATCAGCAGTTTGCAATGGGGGCCCATGTCCGAAAATTTCCAACCTTTGAGCAGAGCTTCCACGTTCTTTTCCGGGGCAATGCGTCCCAGATAAATGAATAACCGTTCGGCCTGGTACTCTTTTTTCAGGTCATTTTCCCCCGGACAATAGCGCTCCACCGCCACCCCATTGGGAATGATGGCCAGGCGTTGCCGGGGCACTCCCAACTTGATTAAAAGGTTCCGCTGTAGCCGGGAAAAGACGATTACCTTATCGTACTGGGCCAAGGAGGGGGCATAGAGTTGGTAGGTCAAAAACTGGGTACTGGAGGAAAAATTGCGTAACTTACTATCAAAGGGGGGATGGAAGGTGGCAATCAAAGGTAAGCCCAATTCTTCGCAAATTTCCGGCAAGCGAAAATCCAAGGGAGAAAGGGTTAAGGAGGCGTGCACCAAATCAGGCTTTAACTTGGCCAGGGCGTCGGTTAAAACCCGGCTGGAGCGGGGGGTAGGGATGGTATAAACGGTTGACTTAAATAGAAACGGTAAGGCCACTTCCGCGCAACCATTTTCCGCCAGGGGTTCTCCCTCCTCCTCCTGGGCAAAATGCAAAAAGCTGACCTGATGGCCCCGGTCTAGTAATGCATTGGTTACTTCCCGACCGTAGGTTACATTACCGCAAAAGGGCGTTTTTTTTCCTAACCAAGCAATATGCATGCAGATAACCAGACCGTGAACGAAACCGTGCCAATCAGGGCATTGTAAACTTTGGCATTCTCAAAATTTCTTCGCCAATCATAGGGGATCTTTGGGCTTCTGGCGATGGCATTACTCCCTAGGCGCTGATTAAACTGCCCATGGCCCGACCCATATTGGCGGGGTGGAGGGCGTCGAGGGCGGCGGTGGGTTCATAGCCACAGTGGACCATGCAATCCTGGCATTGGGGATTGTTGCTTTTGGGACCGTAATTTTCCCATCTTGTTTCTTCCAGTAGTTCTTGGAAACTTTGGTAATAACCTTCGTTGAGTAGGTAGCAGGGTTTTTGCCAACCGAGCACGCTGTAGCTAGGGCTACCCCAGGGGGTGCAATCGTAGTCCTTTTCCCCCATGAGAAAGTCTAAAAAGAGGGGATTATGGTTAAAATTCCAGGCTTTTTTGCCTTTATTCCAGGGGGCTAGTAGTTCTCGGAACAAGGCTTTGGTCTGATCCCGTTTGAGGAAATGGTCTTGATCCGGTGCCCACTCGTAGCTATAGCCTGGGGAGATCATCATGCCGTCAATGCCCAGGGTTTGCAGATAGTCAAAAAATGCCTGCATTTCTGCTACGTTGGCCCCTTCAAACACGGTGGTGTTGGTGGTAACTCGGAATCCTTTGGCCTTAGCTGCTTTAATGGCTGCAACAGCTTTATCAAATACCCCTTGGCGATCGACACATTTATCGTGGTGTTCCCTGGGGCCATCGAGATGGACGCTGAAAGTCAGATAAGGGGAAGGCTGGAATTTGTCGAGGCTTTTTTCCAACAAAATTGCGTTGGTGCAAAGATAAATGAATTTCCGGCGGGCTACCAAGCCCCGAACAATTTCATCAATTTGAGGATGGAGCAGAGGTTCACCACCGGGAATGGATACCACCGGGGCACCGCATTCCTCCACCGCCCGGAAGCAATCTTCTGGGGAGAGATTTTGCTTGAGAATTTCCGTGGGATGTTGAATTTTTCCACAGCCTTGGCAGGCCAGGTTACAGCGGAATAGGGGTTCTAGCATCAGCACTAGGGGGAACCGCTTTTTGCCCTGGAGCCGCTGACCAACAATGTAGCTGCCTACTACTAGGGCTTGCTTAAGGGATACAGCCATGATTTTTTCACACCACCTAAATTTCTGATTATTACCGAAAAGTATGACACGGGAAAACCCTGCCATTCAGGGCCGGGATGGGCCAACGGAGTTTAATCTTGATTCTAATGACAAAGTACAGGCACAGCCACGGCAACACAGAGCAAAACCCCTTGCCGACAACGGTGGAATTACTCTTTAGAGGGGGAAATTATCCGTAGTCCCTAGGTAGATTCAGCTTTCTAAGGATTTAAGGATTTGCGGCCATAACTCTACTTTACGATTTAACAAACATTGATAATCAGTAGTATTGATTAAAGTTTGACCATTCTGAATGAGAGCCTGAAGTTGGGCTGTAATATCTTGATTTAAATTGGATTGTCGTCCTAGCAGTGCCAACGACCAAATGCTGGTACCTACGATGACTTCCATTGGACAGTTCCTTGTTGTTTATAGTCATAATCAAGACTTTTGTCCCAAACAGATTGATGATTTTCAGTCATTTTTATTGTTCTAGGTACGTTTGTAAAGCATGCTCAATAGCAGTTTCAATGGTCATATCTGGACTAAAGATTCATTGCTGCTTGGAAAAGATCATCGTTAGGATTTAGAGTGATTTTTATGGCTAGCTAGTTCACATTAAAAGTTATCGGAAATGGTTTGGGGGGGAAACTCATTGGGAGGAGGAGTCAAACCGTTGGTGCGGCGGAACTCCTCAATGTCCTTAATTAAAGCTCCCTCGGATTTTTGGCTAATTAGATAAAACTTGAATTCTTGATCCCGACTCAAGTAGGCGGCATGGGCGGCTCCGTTCTCCACTAGGGGGCGGAAACTTTCGTCCCCAGCTACATACAACTGGAAAAAGGGCACCATGACAGCAGAACCATAGGTGTGGAGTAGGTTTGGATCAGGCAATTTCAAACTGACTGCTTCCACTGACTCGACCACGTTTTTGATGTTGGCATCAATTTTGGAGAAATCTACGTGGGCTTGCCCTTCCATCAAAGTTAGATACTTATCACGACTGGCCAAGCGAGGGAAAGAACGGGCCTGTTCTAATACAAAGGGAGTGGCTGGATCATAACTGCCCCCAAGTAATAGAACTGGGACTGTAACTTTATGTAGTCCTGATACGCCAAAGATCGCACTGTTAACAGGATTGGCCGCCAGCACTGCTGCTACCCGGGGGTCTCGGAAGTCATAATCAGACCGGGGCAGGGTTAGGGCATCGCATTGCAATAATAGGGCCGTGTTGGGGACTCCTTGGCCAATGCGACATTCCGATTTCAAAAAGTCCCAGTCAATGGTGGCCCCGGCCACAGCTAAGGCGCCATAACCCCCAAAGGAGTGTCCCCCCACCCCTACTTGGGTCAAGTTAAGGCGATCGCCGAACTCACTGGCATTACGGCGTTCCAACTCATCAATGACATAGCTAATATCCTTGGGCCGGTCAATAAATTCCGTAGGATAGTAACCTTGGCGGGAAGTGCGATTGAGTAAAGCTTGGGCCTGGAGAATGTCACTACCGGGGTGTTGGGGCAGGGCCACTACAAAACCATAGGAAGCCATTTTTTTGGCGGCAATGTCGAAATCTTCAGGGCGGGAAGCTAAACCGTGGGAAAAAACTAAAACTGGGGTTTTGCCTGTTTTCCAGCGTTGGGGGCGGTACACATCCACGTAAAAACGACGGTTACGACTTTGATCGGTTAACCACCAGGTTTCTTTGGGGACGACACCGTAGGGGCCCATTTCAGTGGGATCTGGCAAGGCACTAAAGTTGATATCCCCTTCCGAAGCCGCCTCAATTTCCGAGAGGGCAATCATCTTATCAATGAAGTGCTCGGAGGCTTTGACCAGCAGTTGTACTGCCCTAGCCCGTTCTTCCACCACTTCCCCTTGGAAATGAATGTCGGTGGGGTACTTCTTGATGAAATTGATGAGGCTTAATCCCCCCTCCGGATCTTCAGCGGCCTGAACAATAGCCGCCCGAATGCCGTATTTGGAGTTACTCCCCCAGGGGGCATTGAGAATCACCGCTGCCCTAGCCAGGGAATCTTCCCCCAGGCTGGTGTTGAAAAAGTTACTCAGCACAACGGGGTCCACCTCTGCCCGGAGCCCCATAATTTCCCTTAATTTTGCTAATTTTTCTTCGGAAGCTCCCACCAAATTAAATAAAAAGCTGAGATTGGAATCCACAGTGCCATCCTGCACAAATCTTTCTAGGGATTCCACCCGCACCGTCAACTTGATTGGCCCGTAGGTGAAAAAGATATTTTCCGCAGTTTTGCCCGGCAATTGAACGGCGATCGCCGTGAGGGCTCCCAAACAAACGGACTGCAACCAACGACGGAGGTTTAAGGGAAAAGTGACCATGGAAGCCATATTGGGATTAATTAAAGGGGGGGGATCAACCAAGTTGCTGGACTGGAGCAGTGGGCAAGAAACCTGAGCTAATTCTAGGCAATTTTTTTGCCATTGCCCCCAACGTAAAGTTATTTTTTTCTTCGTTACCTTTTGTTACCTAAAATTCAATGGAGCCAACCTAGGCTGGACCTTTTGTCACCGTTGCTCTGTCAACGGGATGGGGGATAATCTAAACGAAATCATTAGGGACCCTGACCATGCAAAAAGCCGACGAATTTGCCATCCATCTGTTTTTGGCCAATGGCCATCGAGAGGAAGTCCGTTTCATGACCATTCAAGATTTCCAAAAATGGTATAGCAACGAAGTTGTGCCCAAGCACGATTCCCAGGAATTTATCAGTGTGCCGATCAAAAATATTCAGGGCGAGTACATGGTGGTGCGACCCTCGGCGATCGTTGCCATTCGGGTGGAACCAATTTTCTTTGGCAGTGTGGAGCGCATGTAATCCGTTGTGTATAATCTTGATACAGAATGGGGTTTTGCACTTCCCTTGATGCCCCCATTACCGTGAACGTGCATGGATCAGTCCCTAACCCAAGATCGTCCCCTAGCGGCAGTGTTTCGACGCTTAGGCAGTGAGTTGATGCCCCCGGTGGTGGAAACGTTTGATCGGAGTAAAACAATTTTTTTTCCTGGGGATCCGGCGGAACGGGTTTATTTTTTGCTCAAGGGGGCTGTTAAGTTATCTAGGGTTTACGAAGCCGGGGAAGAAATTACCGTCGCTCTGTTGAGGGAGAACAGTGTTTTTGGGGTGTTATCATTAGTTACCGGGCAACGTTCTGACCGTTTTTACCACGCAGTGGCCTTTACCCCGGTGGAGTTACTGTCTGCCCCCATTGAACAGGTGGAACAGGCTCTCAAGGAGCATCCCGACCTGTCATTGTTGATGTTACAGGGGCTTTCTTCCCGCATTCTCCAGACGGAAATGATGATTGAAACCCTAGCCCACCGGGATATGGGTTCTCGTTTGGTTAGTTTTTTGCTGATTCTCTGTCGAGATTTTGGTGTACCTGCCCCGGACGGTATTCGCATTGACCTCAAGTTATCCCATCAGGCGATCGCCGAAGCCATTGGTTCCACCAGGGTAACGGTGACTAGGCTCCTAGGAGATCTGCGGGAGGGTAATATGATCTCCATCACGAAAAAGAAAATTACCGTCCATAACCCCGTTGCTCTCAGTCAACAGTTTACCTAACCACCCTCTATGACCAGTGCCTATATTCTGGTTCTTTCTGTCCTAGTTTTGGGCGGAATCATTGCTGCGCTGGGGGATCATTTGGGCAGTAAGGTGGGCAAAGCCCGCCTGCGTCTGTTTAAACTGCGACCCCGACAGACGGCGGTATTGTTGACGGTGATTACTGGCACTCTGATTTCCGCTTCCACCCTGGGGATTTTGTTTACTTTTAGTAAATCCTTACGAGAAGGGGTGTTTCAACTAGATGATATTTTGGCGCAGTTGCGGGTGGCCAAAACAGAATTGGAACAGGCTAGCCAAGCGAAAGAAGAAATTGAATCAGAACTTACGGCTGTACGCGAAGAACAACAATTGGTGCAGGAGCGCAGTCGGGAGCTGAATCGCAACTACACCAAAGCTTTGCAGTTATTGCGCCGGGTATCGGAACAATCCCGTAATTTGCGCCAGGAGGTGGCTAACCTTTCAGCGGAAAGGGCTCAATTGAACGAACAAAAGGACTCACTATTAGCGGAATCTTCAGAACTTCAGAGTCAGGTAAAACTGAGGGATCAAGAATTATCCAAGCGTCAGGAACGCATTGCCCAACAGGAAAAAGTCCTTGCCCGTCAGCGGGAACAGGTGCAATCTTTGGAGAAAAGGTTTGCTTCTTTGGAGGCCCAGCGCCAACAGTTACAAGCTGAAATTAATCAACGGGACACCAAAATTGATCAACTCGACCAGGCGATCGCCGCTAAAGATAATGACATCCAGGCCCGGGAAGAAAAGTTACAGGGGCTAGAAACAGAACTAAGTTTCCTGCAGAGGGAAGTGGAAGAACTCGAACGCTATTATCAAGATTACCAAGAGCTGCGGGGGCAACAAATTGCAATTCTGCGGGGTCAGTTATTGGCCTTTGGTGGTCTAAGGGTGGTAAGTAGCGAAGCTGTCACTGGTGCCGTGGATCAATTGTTACGCCAGGCTAATCGCACTGCTCTACAACTGGTTAAAACCCCCAATATGCCCGTGCCCGATGAACCCATTGTCCGGGTGACCACCGCCCAGGTGGATAGTATTACAAGCCAACTCCAACCAGGCCAGGAATATGTTATTCGGGTGCTATCAGCGGGGAATTATGTGCAGGAAGAAAGGGAAATTCGGGTCTTTTTTGACGTGGTGCCCAACCGCCAAGTTTTTCGAGAAGCGGAAACCATTGCCACCATTTCCCTCGAATCCTCCGACTTTAGCGAAGTTGATGTCCAAAAACGGATTGATTATCTCCTGGCTGCCGCCCAATTCCGTGCCCGTCGGGAAGGTATTTTGGGCCCCATACAAGTGGAGGATGGGCGCATTAAAACTTTGATTGATTTTATCGAACAACTGCGCCGTCAGGCCGATAATCCCCCCAATGAAGTCCGGGCGATCGCCGCTGAGGATACATCGGTGGTCGGACCGTTAAAGATCAGAATTATTGCTTTGCGGGGCAATCAAATTATGTTTGAGAATTAATTTTGTTGGTCATCTTTGGAAATATACCCACAGTAAATCCTGGCCAAGGCTCCATAAATCCAATTAACCAATTACCAAAGGGTATTTTTGGGGTCAATCTGGCGGTTATCCATGGCCGGAGTTCTAATGGGTGGCGGGGGCGGCAAAGGCATCGATCGCCGTTCATCAATGGCGGGAGGAGTAGGGGATTGGACAGCGGTCAATTTCAAAAAGGCTTGCCTTAGTAAGGGCAAACAATTGTCCCAAGTAACTTCTTTGTTAACTGGTTCTAACAAGTTGTAGCGTTTGAGCAATTCCTGAATTTGTCCCAGGGTATTTTCTGCTCCCCGATAATTCACCTCAATTTCCGAAACGATGGGTTCAGAGCTCCGTAAAGGGTCCCTCTCCACTGCGGCGATCGCCCGACGAACGGCGGAAGTCAACTCACTGCGATACTGGCGGGCCGCCACCCGACGTTGTTCTTCTACTCCCTTCACGCTGGAGGCATAGAGGGGCGGTAAACGATTGAGGGCGTAGGTTGCCACCTCGGTTAAATTGAGATAATTTCTCAAATTTTTGGGATAAAAACGCAGTTGTTTATCAATCTCTTCATAGACCAACGTTTCCATCACATTGACATGAACGCCGGCATTGACGGGGGCTGAGGACTCGGAGGCGAGAAAATCCATGGCAGAGAGTTGGGGAAAGTGATAACTAGACGAGAAAAATTATCATAGGGGAGCGGGAGCAAAATACTGGGGAAAATACAGAGCAAATACATCCCCGGATTCAAGTGGCACTCCGATTTTAGCTGAATTAAGGGATTCTCGGCCCAGTCATTCAACACAATTTAACTGGTGTGGGATAATGGGACACTCCGTCATTTATCTAGGCTCATTATGCGACTGTCCCAGATGCTCTTTGTCACCCTCAGAGACGATCCAGCGGATGCGGAAATCCCCAGTCATAAACTTCTGGTGCGGGCCGGTTTTATCCGTCGTTTGGGCAGTGGTCTATACGCCTACTTACCTCTGATGTGGCGGGTGCTGGAGAAAGTGAAGCGCATTGTCCAAGAAGAAATGAATCGCACCGGGGCCCAGGAGTGCCTATTGCCCCAGCTACAGCCGTCGGAATTGTGGAAAATGTCGGGACGGTGGGACACCTACACGGAGTCCGAAGGAATTATGTTTGCCCTCCGGGATCGACTAGAACGCGAACTTGGTTTGGGCCCCACCCATGAAGAAGTAATCACGGCGATCGCCAAGGAAATGATCCGTTCCTATCGTCAATTGCCGGTGAATTTATACCAAATTCAGACCAAATTTCGGGATGAAATTCGTCCCCGTTTTGGGCTTATGCGGGGGCGGGAGTTCATTATGAAAGATGCCTATTCTTTCCACAGTGACGAAGCTAGTTTAAAGGCAACCTACGGGGCCATGGACCAGGCCTACAGAAATATTTTTAGCCGCTGTGGTCTAGATTTCCGGCCGGTGGATGCGGATTCCGGGGCGATCGGTGGTTCCGGTTCCCAGGAGTTTATGGTGCTGGCCGATGCCGGGGAAGATGAAATTCTCTACACCGAAGATGGTTTATATTCCGCCAATGTGGAAAAAGCAGTGTCCCTCGCCCCCGATGCTAAACCTTCCCCTTTTAGTGGTTATAAAAAACAGTCAGCCCCCAATACCGCCACGATCGCCAAGATGTGCAAGTGCTTAGACTGTGATGCCAGCAATGTGGTGAAAAACGTTTTATATCAAGCGGTGTACAATTCCAGCAAAACGGTTTTAGTGTTGGTGAGTATCCGGGGTGATCAAGAAGTTAATGAAGTTAAATTAACCAACGAGTTGACCAAACTAGCTCCCAATTATGAAAGCACTAATATTTTAAGTTTGACTGTTCCCGATGAAAAAGAACAGCAAAAATGGGCGGCAAAAGATTTACCGTTGGGTTATATTTCCCCTGGCATTAGTGATGATTACATTGCTAAATATCCAGAAAAATTTAGTGAAGAACAACTGGTAAGTATCTTTGGTAACAACGCAGATATTTTTGTAGAGAGACACGGCCTCTCTCTTGCTGAAATTGAAGGTCGTATAGCCAAGCAACCGCAGCCAAAGCGGGGTGACTTATTGGCAGCACTATCGGGATACAAGTCTCGCTATACAGAACCAACTTTTTTACGCTTGGTGGATCAAACCGCGGTGGATTTGACCAACTTTGCCACCGGCGCTGATGAAGTTGATTACCATGTCACTGGAGCCAATTGGGGCACTGACTTTGACTTACCCAAATTGGTGGTAGATGTCCGGAAAGCTCTGGCTGGTGATCGCCCGGTGCACGATCCCACGGGGGAACTGAAAACTGCCCGAGGTATCGAAGTGGGGCATATTTTCCAATTGGGCACCAAATATTCCCAAGCCATGGGAGCTACCTTCACCAATGAACAGGGGGAAGAAAAACCTTTAGTGATGGGCTGTTACGGCATTGGGGTGTCCCGCTTAGCCCAGGCGGCCGTTGAGCAGAGTTACGACAAAGATGGCATTATTTGGCCCACGGCGATCGCCCCCTACGAAGTAGTCATTGTAGTACCCAATGTGGGGGACGAAGAACAAATGCAGGTGGCCGAGCAAATTTACACAGAATTCCAGGCCGCCGGGGTGGATGTCCTGCTGGATGACCGCCACGAACGGGCCGGGGTCAAATTTAAAGACTCTGAACTCATTGGCATTCCCTATCGGGTTGTCACCGGCAAATCCCTCAAACAGGGACAGCTAGAAGTGGTCAAGCGGGCCAATAAAAGTGTGCAAAATCTGGTGATCGCCGCCGTTGTCCCCACCTTAACTGCCTGGATCAAAGCAGAGAAAAAGACTAGTTAAAACTACTTAGTCCCAGGGCCAGTCCAGTTGCAGAAATAGCACCCTTTTGCCCCAGCTTTTTAGGGAAAAATGCTATGGTCAATGTGTCTTGAATATCTTGAATCACTTTTTCCAGAGGGTAAGTTGTGATGAAATCTTTACTGCGGGGAATTGCCCTATCCGTGTCGGTGTTGATGGCCACAGGAGGCTATGGATTAACCACTTCAGCCCAGGTAGCTCCAGGGGATGACATACCCACCGTGCAAGAGGCTTTGGATACCCCCGATGTAGATGACATCACCGACCAACCCGACCAGTTGATCACTTGGATATGTAAAAACGGTAGTAAAAGTGTTGCTGTAGAAGTTAAGGAGCTGAAAGGTTGGCAGGAAACCATTAACCCAGACCAGACTTGGGCATGCGAACAGAATATTCCCTCTGTTGATCCAGGGGATGCCACTTTTTCTTGTGAAACTAACGCCACCATGGGCTTAATCACTGTCTTTTGGCTAGAAGGGGAAGGCGGTAAAGCAGAGATGACAAGCTGGATGAATAACTTAGCCAATAATCAAAATATGGTCTGCACCCACGGCCAGAGTAATCCCTTTTGGGAATAGAGTTTTGCACTGCCATTTAGCTGGGTTGAGGGGGAAAGAGTTTTCGTCCTTTGGCGACAGTTTCCCCAGCTCCAGTTTGTTAAAGTTAAAACACTGACTATTAACAATTTTCCATGGCAATCCATCTGAAGGCATCACATTTAGGCGTGGCCGTGCTTTTACTCCTTTTCGGTGGGGCGATCGGTGCCGCTGGGGGGGGTTATCTTTTGTCTTCAGGCCAAAACCATTCCTCCCCCGACTCCCCTGTCAACACCAGTCCCCAAAGTCTGACTCCTGCCCCGGTGGAGAGCAATTACCGCAGTGCCCTCCCCCTAACTCTGCCCCGCTCTGCTCAGGATGATCAGGAGCTAAATTTCATCGCCCGGGCTGTGCAAAAAATTGGCCCCGCAGTGGTCAGAATTGATTCGGAAAGGACTGCTGTTTCCCAGGGCGGCCCCATGGGAGACCAACCCTTTTTCCGTCGCTTTTTTGGTGAGGAAATGCCCCCTAACCCCGACCCAAGGGAACAGGGCACTGGCTCGGGTTTTATTTTGAGTTCTGACGGCGAAGTTTTAACCAATGCCCATGTGGTGGAAGGGGCCAGCACAGTTAAGGTCACCCTTAAAGATGGCTCCGTCCTCGAAGGTAAGGTGATGGGAATTGATACGATGACCGATGTGGCCGTAGTGAAAGTTGAAGCGGAAAATTTGCCTGTGGTGGAAATTGGCCAATCCGATCGCCTGCAGCCTGGGGAATGGGCCATCGCCATTGGTAATCCTTTGGGTTTAGATAACACCGTTACCGTTGGCATTATCAGTGCCCTGGGCCGCTCTAGTTCCGAGGTGGGGGTGCCAGATAAACGGGTGCGCTTCATCCAAACCGATGCGGCCATCAATCCAGGCAATTCCGGTGGCCCCCTGCTTAATGCCAAAGGGGAAGTGATTGGGGTCAACACAGCTATCCGAGCCGATGCCCAGGGATTGGGATTTGCTATTCCCATTCAAACGGCCCAAAATGTAGCGGAAAATCTGTTTACCAAGGGCAAAATGGAGCATCCCTACCTTGGCATCCACATGGTTACCCTGACCCCAGAAATGACTAAACAATTGCGGACCAGTGGGGAGTTGCCGGCAGGGGTGACAGCGGACACAGGGGTTTTAATTATTCAAGTCAGTCCAGGTTCCCCGGCGGCCCAGGCAGGGTTGGCCCCAGGGGACATCATTCTCGAAGTGGGGGGCATGGGGGTTAAAACCGCCACTGACGTTCAAGAACGGGTGGAAGTGAGTCAAATTGGTGAACCTTTGGCGATCGCCGTTAAGCGTGGACAAAAACCACAAATGATGGCAGTGCGACCAGGGCCCTTTCCCGAAGATTTGGGTCAATAAAGTCTAGCGCTTTGATTAGTATTTATAAATCCAGTTAATCCTTTGGCAAACTAACGGCTTTGGAAAATATTTTGCACCATGGTTTGGGGTAAGGCCGCCGCCTGATTGTTCAACTCGTCCATCTCCCCCCGCTCCAGTTGCCAACCCAGCGCTCCCAGATTGTCCTGTACCTGTTGGCAGTTTTTTGCCCCTGGAATGGGCATGGTCCCCTGGCATATACACCAGTTCAAGGCTACCTGGGCCATGGTTTTTTCCCGCTCCCTGGCGACCGCCTGGAGAGTATCCAAAAGAGGCTGAATTTTGGGTAATAGTCGCCGGAACAATAGGCCACGGATGCCCGGAGGAAAAGGTCCTTGGGGACCATATTTGCCGGTCAACAGCCCCAGGGTCAGGGGACTATAGGCAATTAATTTGATGCCCAATTGCTCACAGAGTTCCTTCAAGCCTAATTTGCTGACGGGATCGGTGGAAAGCAAGGAATATTGCACCTGCAGACTGACAATGCTAACTCCCTCATTCTGACAAAAGTCATAGGCCTTTTGCAGACGCTTGGGACCGAAGTTGGATAAACCTAAAGCCTTAGCGTGGCCCCGTTGGCAAAGTTGGACTAAACCCTTGAGCAAAGGTTGTTCTTGCCAGGGAGCATAGTTGGCCGTGGACCAATGGAGTTGGACTAGATCAATCGGTCGCTGTAGTCGTTGCTGGGAAGCCATGCCGGCCCCAACCATAGCTTGGGGAGTGAGTCGCCACGGGTATGGAGCTAATTTGGTGGCCAGGCAAATTTTGTCTTCGTTGAGTCCTTCATAGGCTTGGGAAAATTGCCCCAACAGTTTTTCACTTTGTCCTTGGAGTCGGCCGGTGCCATAGGAATCTCCAGTGTCAAAAAAAGTTATTCCCGCCGCCACACATTCCCTAAACACCCGTTCCAGTTCTCCATCCATAGCAGGCTGGTAACCCCAGAGCAATTTGTTACCCCAAGCCCAGGTGCCACAACCCATGGCCGGCCAAATAATCGGGGAAGTATCTGTGGTGCTAACTGTCATAGGCCATAGCTAGTTGGTTACAAAGTTTGACGGGGCTGAATTTTACCAAAAAAACACCTGTTGGGACGTTACTCCCTGCAAGTTAAGTCTTTTCAATACATTTGCCATTTTCACCCGACCCTAGTCTAAGACCAATCCTAACCAGATGTGCATAAACTTAAATACGTCTTAAAATATGTCTAATTTTGGGTGGCTACTTTCAGGGAGACAAAACAAATGCTCTTTCGCAATTTAGCAAAATTATGATACACTCACTTTGTTTATTTGCAAAGAATTTACCCTGCATTTTACAATTTTAAAGAATTTTTGATTTTATTTCAAATATCATTCAACACTTCCATTTCAAATCAAATTAATTTTTATCATTTGCTCCCATGGAGTCCAATTTTTTAACAACTATTTTTTTGCCTCTGGCCCTTTTTTTGATTATGTTTGGCATGGGGCTTGGGCTTACTACTAAAGACTTTAATCGCATTTGGCTAGAACCCAAAGCCGTTGCAATTGGTTTAATCGCCCAATTAGTTATGTTGCCCATGGTGGGATTCGGGCTGTCATCTTTGTTTTCTTTGTCCCCAGAGTTAGCAGTGGGGTTAATGATTTTGGCCGCCTGTCCCGGTGGCTCCACTTCCAATGTAATTACCTATTTGCTCAAAGGCAACGTGGCCCTTTCCATTACCCTAACTGCCATCAGTAGTTTGGTCACGATCATCACCATTCCCCTGGTGGTTAATCTGGCGGCAAATTATTTTATGGGGGAACAATTTGCTCTCCAACTTCCTTTTCTCAAAACTGTTCTACAAATTGCCGTAATTACCATTATTCCGGTTAGCTTGGGCATGATTTTTCACCATTTTCTGCCTAAAATTGCCATGGTAATGGAGAAAAATGTTAAATGGCTTTCCCTATTTTTTCTTGGTATTATTATCGTTGCTATTCTAGTCAAAGAGCGGGAAAACTTGGCAGACTTTTTCCTCCAAGTGGGGGGAGTAACTGTAACGCTCAATCTCCTCACTATGGGGCTGGGTTATGGCATTGCTATCTTGGCGGGGCTAGGGCTTGCTGAAAGAAAATCTATCACCATTGAAGTGGGTATCCAAAACGGTACTTTGGCGATCGCCATTGCCACAACTCTTTTAAATGCTCCTATTATGGCCATTCCTGCTGCTATTTATTCCGTTGTCATGTTCTTGACCAGTAGCATTTTTGCTGGTTTGCTGAAAGCTAAATTATTTAGTGGGCTCAAATCTACATAAAAACTTTTTCCGTAACAAACCCATGGTCAAAGCTTTTATGCAAGAAATATTCTGGCCGTTAAGTTTGGCATTGTAACTTACTAGTAAACTATCAGAAGTTAGGAAGATTGACGATTACCTTGCTTGGTGGTGTGGGGCAGTTTGAAAGAGAGATGACGCTAGAGCGTCAGCGTGAAGGGGTAGCTAAAGCTGAAGAGAAGTATGAGGCTAGAAAACCTATCAGTGATGGTGTACCGGAACAGGTTGTAACTCTTGTACGTCATGGTAGTTCTAAAGCTTATGTAGCAAGGGAGTTGGGTATCAGTCAGGCTACTGTGTATCGAATCCTTGGCTTCTCTATTCCTTGCAAACGGGCTATAAAAGGAAAGATTTTATGAAAAATTACTATTAACGAATAGAAAAATGATGGAGGTTTAATCCATCAACTTATTAACTCTAAGTTAGGATTACTAAATGTTATGTACCTTGTTACCTAGTGAGATATAAATGAATAAGATTAATATAAATACCCACTTACTTTCTCCAAGACAAAAACCAGATAGTTCTGATTATTTAATTCATCTAACAGATAAAAAGGGTTTAACAAATATCTTAAAATCCAATCAGTTAAATAAAGGTATAATTTTGGCTAAAAGAGACAGAATCTCTTTTACAGAAACACCTCTATATGGACTTGGTTTTTTTAATAGAAGATGGCCTGATTACAAAGGGGGTAAGAATATTAAATATGGGATAGGCTTTACCAAAGAATTTCTTATAAAACAAGGTGCCAAACAAGCTATTTATTTAAATAAAAAAACAATAAAATCTGTTAAAGAATCTCTCTTGACACTAGCATCTCTAAATAAGGAACAAAGAGACGAATTAGCCACAAAATATGGTTTAAGTATAAACAAAATAGAACAAATATTAGATGAACTAAGAGAAACATCAACAGATAATGGCGAGATATATTCAAAAGGAGGTTTTACATGGGAAAGGGAGTGGGTTTTCAACACTAACAACGCTCAAGGTTTTGAGTTTGATTATGAATATGTGGCGCTTATATGTTGTCCTAAAGAAGAGCAGTTATATTTTTGGAAAATGATTAAAGACATCTATCCGATGAAGCCAAATCCTGAAAAAAGCCTTAATTTTAAGTGGATTAAAGGAATGCGATTTATTGATATTGATTATATGTATAAACAAACAATTTCTATCTTTGATAAACTAGATGATTATGAAGTAAATTATCAAAAATTTACTCATGTTTTAACGTTCGACTCTTTTGCGTCACTAAAAAAAGTTCACGGAATTAAAATAGCAACAGAAAAAATCAGGGATATTATTCTCCTCTCTGATTTGAAAGAAGACAATTGTATAGACGAAAACTTATTACGCCTAATTATTTTGAGCACATTTGATAATCTGTTGGTTGAACTAAAGGAAAATCATATTTCTAGTTTTTGGGAAAATCATTATAAATCTTCTTTGGAATTACTATCTGAAAGATATACATTTTCAAATTTATATGAACTCTTCCAGCTTGCTATTTTAGATGAAAAAAACTTGCGTTTTAATATAATTCAAGCACTTGTTGCTTTCCATCTAGATTATCATTCATTTGATCATCCTCTTGACTGTCTTGATACTATTCTTAAGGAAGATAAGATTAATCAAAAGGGATTTATCAGCAAATATACGATTGGACATGACTACGGAAAAGAATGGCAAGATTTATTTTGGAAATATCTTTATGATGTAGAGACAGTTATTAAAGAAAATTTATTTGATTACTTAATTAATAATGACTTTGAGAAAGAATAGATATAAAACAAATATAAGTTTTTGAAAAATGGAATTATATGCCTAAGCCAAAACCTTTCAATGCCCCCCCATAGTGTCTTTGCCTATGGTGCTAGAGAGTTTGCTGACGGCAGTCTCTACAAAGAAGACCCTTACAGTTTATTGTAAGCGTAAGGGCATCGATAGGTGGAGGGGAAGTGACTTCATTAAGAATGATTGAAATAAACACGTTTACTGATACCTAGCAACAGCACAGCATAATGTTTGTGGAGAATTCCCCTGTACCCCACCGCTCACCTATCCGTAGAGTTGGGAATTTATCGCTAATCATCAGTTAAAGGTACACTGTAGCCTGAACCTGTTGCCGTAACGACCTTAAACCATCGCATTATGGATTTAAAAGCTTTAATTCGGGATATACCGGACTTCCCCAAGCCAGGCATTATGTTTAGGGATATCACCACCCTGCTCAATAGTCCGGAGGGACTGCGCTACACCATCGACTCCCTGGTGGAACAATGTGAAAGCCAGGAACTTGTGCCGGACCATGTGGTGGGTATGGAATCCCGGGGGTTTTTATTTGGCATGCCCCTTGCCTATCAAATGAATGCCGGTTTTATCCCTGTACGAAAACCAGGCAAATTACCAGCCCCAGTCCACCGAGTTGAGTATGATTTGGAGTACGGCAAAGACTCTTTAGAAATCCATCAGGATGCGGTAGCTCCCCACCATCGGGTGTTAATTGTGGACGACTTAATCGCTACGGGGGGAACCGCCAAGGCCACTGCTGAATTGTTAACTAAGCTTGGCTGTGAGGTGTTAGGTTTTGCTTTTATCATTGAGCTTGCGGCCCTCAATGGCCGTCAATGTTTACCTGATTTACCAATTATTTCCCTGGTGGAATATTAGGAATTCCCATGGTATTCAGGACATTGTATTCCAGCGGTTTTAAGGACCTATTGGCATCATTTGTTCACCAGAATTGACCCATTAAAGATTGGGCAATATCGGGGGAATTTAATCCGATTCTTCTCCAAACTTGGGGTTCCGGGGGTAATTTTTAAAAAAATTCTAATTACCCTTACCTTTGTCGCCACCAGGTAAACACCGCTAGCCCTAGGCCGATTAGGGGGACAATCACCCAGGTTAACCATCCCAAAACTGTGGCTCGTCGCACTCCTAGATTAATACGGCGATCGGTGGGGTCTTTGGCCCGCACATTAAGGGGTTGGTCAACGTTTTCTGCTAACCATTGCACACTGTTGAGAAAAATATCACCGTTGACAGCTTCGTTAAACCACGCATTGGTGGCAAAGGCGGCACTACCCACCACCACCATCTTGGCAGAGGGAAGCTCTGGGTCGCCATTTTGTTGGGCTGTTTGGGCCTGATCATTGCCACTGTCTTCGTTTTCACCGGCCGGTGATTCTTCCCGATCGCCAGCTTGATTGCCGTCATTTTCTGGCATTGCCTCTGGTTGATTGGTGCCATTGGCGGTGGGACTAAGACTGGGGGATGCTGAGGGATTAGGGGAAGGGTTAATTGCTTCGGGTTCACTATTACTGCTCGTCTCGGTTTCCCCGGCTGAACTGGATTCTTTTCCTTCCCTGGTCAAAGCCACAGCCACATCAAAGGGGCCTAACAAGTCCGTTTCCGGGTTTGGTTGCAGGTCTTCACTGATTAGTTGGGTGGCATACATTAAATCCGAAGCTTCCACTAGGGTGGTGGCTTGAATATGGGGTTGTTCCTTGGTGGCCACGGGGCGTACTAGGGGAAAAATGGCGATCGCCCCTTGGAGTTTTTCGGTGATGGGATGGTTGCCATAACGATTAAAAATGGGCACGGTGGGGTCAAGGCCAAACACACCACCAGCTCCGGAAAGATCGATTACCAGTCTGGGATCAAAACTTACGCCCCAGGGTTGCAGGAGGTCTTCCAAGCCGGCATCAGCTTCCGGGGAGACCATCACTAATAGGTTACCCCCTTGGTCAGTGTACTGCTTTAGGGTGGCAATTTCCGGCGCTAAAAACTTGCGGGTCGGCCCGGCAATGACCACTGCATCGGCGTCTTCTGGAATGCCTCCATCGGTGACTACGTTGAGGGGTTGGACTGTCACACCAAGATTTTCGAGGGCGGTCACTGCGGTGGAGATCCCCCCTGGTTCGTTATTGAGGGGCAATTCCCCATGGCCCTGCACGAGGTAAACCTGTGGTATTTCCTGGCGCTGGGCTTTGGCAATGGCATTGGTGAGTTGAATTTCAGAAAGGTCTTCCCGTTGCTGGAAGCTGAGTAGATTTTGAACTAATTGTTTCTTGTCGCCATACTCGATGAATACATCCCCCTTATTTTGCACATTAAAGTCCTGTACCAATTTAGGGCGGCGATCGGGGTGCACAAATTCAAAACTAAATTGATCGCTGAAACGTTGGTAATTTTGCAGTAGCCTCCGATCTTTTTCACTGGGGGCATCGTCGAAAATCCAGACTTTGAGGGGTTTTTCCAGCTCTGCCACTAAGCTCTGACTTTGGGGGGCGAGGGTAAACCGTTGATTTTCGGTCAAATCCCAGGCAACGGGATAACGAAAAGCAATGTAGTTAATGAGGGTTAAAATCACCAACACCGCTAGGGTGGAAGCAATCACGTTAGCGCTAGATTGGGTCGATCGCCGGCCGAGAAAACCTTGGGATCTTTGCCAAAGCCAGGTCCACCAGAGGAAGAAAAAAATCACTGCTATGGCCATTAAGCCTAGGTATAACTTACTCATTACCCCGGTTACCCCTAGGGCAATGCCCCCCGCCAAGCCAAAGGCGATCGCCAGTAAGAAGGCATATTTCCCGTAAGTCCGAAATAGAGCAGTAAGCGGAGCCATAGGTGATGTGATGCGAAATCCTCTGTATCGTATCTTACCGAAACGGGCTGGCCATATATGGGGCGATAGTTCTAGCTGGCTTAACCAAAATTTTTAAACTGGGTGACATTGGGCACAGATCAGCAAATAATTGGTGTTAGCCCTGCCATGCTAATTATTGTCCCCTGCCGCCATGACCACCGCCCCTTTACTCTGCCTGTGTCTGCTCCTCATTACCTATTTGATGGGGTCTATCCCCACTGGTTACCTCGCAGGAAAGCTTTTATTAGGCATTGATATCCGGGAGCATGGTTCCAAATCCACCGGAGCCACCAATGTGTTTCGTACCCTGGGGAAACCAGCGGCGATCGCCGTTTTAGCCATTGATATCAGTAAGGGGGTAATGGCTGTGACCTTGGTGCGGGCTATCTATAGCGGGGATTGGTTGCCTGCCCTACCAGCGGCCTGGCAAAACTGGTTAACTTTGGGGGTGGCCATTGCGGTGGTGCTGGGTCACAGCAAATCCATTTTTCTCAAGTTTTCCGGTGGGAAATCCGTTGCCACCAGCCTGGGGGTGTTATTTATGCTCAACATCTGGTTGGCCCTGGGCACTTTAGCCACCTTTTTGACCGTAATTTTCTTCACCCGCATTGTTTCCCTGAGCTCCATTGTGGCGGCGATCTCCGTTAATGGCATTGCGTTGGCTCTCCAATTACCCGCCCCCTACCTTGCTTTTACCTTTCTAGCGGGGATGTATGTGATTGTTCGTCACCGGACCAATATTGAACGCATATTACAGGGTACAGAGCCCAAGTTAGGGGAAAAAGTCTCTTCAGTACCGGACAGAAAAGGGGTTGCCTAGCCATGGCCGGATTCCCTCGCTTTAGCGAAATCGGATTAGTTTAACCTGAGTTCAAAAAGAAAGAAATGGTGAAAAAGGCTGAGGATGACCCAAACAAACCCTCTTTAGGCATTCGACAGTATGAACTCAGTACCCTCCCACTGCCCACTTTTTAGGTCTCGAACGCCCATTTCAGAGCATTTTTAATGCAGACAGCACCGGTTCTAGCGCGGCTTGAACGGCCTGGAGATGGCGGTCAATCATCTCCGGTGACTCATGTTCACGGCAACTATCTTCCAACTGCTGAGCTGTATGGTGCACATTTTCTATTCCCAGCAGTGCCGCTGCACCCTTGATGCTGTGGGCATAGCGAGTTGCCGCTGTGGAGTCGTCGCTGGCTTGCTCTGTTCTAAATTGATCTGCAAAGTTGGAGTAGTGATCGCCAAATTTAACCAAAAGCCGGTGGTAAAGCTCCACATTTTCGATATATTGCATGCCAATCTGTTGATTAATGCCCGTCATGGAAGAAAATGACAAATCTGCTTTTAGATTGCTGCTTGGATTTTTTTTCTCCCTGGCAGAATTGGGCAGAATCCAATGGGCTAGGGTTTGGAAAAGTAGATCCGGCTTAATTGGCTTGGTTAAATGGTCATTCATGCCTGCATCTAGGGCTTTTTCCTGATCGCCGGCCATGGCATTGGCGGTCATGGCAATAATGGGCAGATTGCGGTGATATTCCTGTTGCCGGATGACCCGGGTGGCATCATAACCATTGAGCATCGGCATTTGAATGTCCATTAAAACGGCATCGTAGGTATTACTGGTCAACAAAGTTAAAGCTTCTTGGCCGTTATTGGCCACTTGTACCCGCAAC
This sequence comes from Synechocystis sp. CACIAM 05, assembly GCF_010222815.1. Taxonomy (GTDB): domain Bacteria; phylum Cyanobacteriota; class Cyanobacteriia; order Cyanobacteriales; family Microcystaceae; genus Synechocystis. The sequence continues at coordinate 1,629,135 of NZ_CP019225.1, forward strand.
CCTTTAGAAGTTAGTAGATCATGGGCAAATTCCCGGTTAATCTCATTGTCTTCCACCAGTAAAATGCTGGCCCCCTCCAGTTGGGCGATCGCCTGGGTTACCGATGGTTTCGCCTCCAGAATGGAGACCCGACTAACCAGATAATCCTGGGCCACCGCCGGGGAAGCTGTTCCCAAACAAACCGTGAAATGAAAGGTGCTTCCTTGGCCCACCACGCTCTCCAGCCAAATATCTCCTCCCATCAACTCCGTTAGGGATTTACTGATGGCTAAACCCAACCCCGTGCCCCCGTACTGGCGGGAGGTGGAGGTTTCCCCCTGGTTAAACCATTGAAATAGTTTGCTTTGTTGGTCTGGGGTTAAACCAATGCCCGTATCTGTGACCGAAAATTCTAGTTTGGTTTGCTCGTTTTCGGTTTTTAACAACTGGCCCCGAATGGTAATTTCGCCTTGGTTGGTGAATTTGACTGCATTGTTGCCCAGGTTGATCAAAATCTGGCTGAGACGGAGGCGATCGCCAACTAAAACCGGGGGAATTCTAGGATCAAGATGAAAGTTAAGGGTTAAACCTTTGGCCTCCGCTTGTATGCCTAAAATACTGTGGAGATTACCCATCACTTCTTCCACGGAAAAAGGCTTTTGCTCAAGCTTTAATTTGCCCGCTTCCATTTTGGAAAAATCTAAAATATTGTTGATAATTCCCAACAATAACTCCCCCGCATACTGGACTTTTTGGAGATAGTTCCGTTGTTGACTGGTCAAATCCGTTTGCAAAACCAACTCGCTCATGCCAATGATGGCGTTCATGGGGGTGCGGATTTCATGGCTCATATTGGCGAGAAACTCACTTTTGGCTTTGGTGGCCTTTTCCGCTTCCAGTTTGGCTTGAAATAAGCGTTCTTGGCTGTTTTCTAGCTCTTGAGTTCGCTCCTGAATCCGTTGCTCTAATTTTTCATTGAGGCGTTCTAGGGAAATTTGTGCTTCCTGTAACTCCGTAACATCTTGGATAGTTCCCCTGGATAAAAGGGGCAGATTATTTTTATTAAAAACGGTATTACATTGCTCTTGAACATACTTAATCCGACCATCGGGCATTAGGAGGCGATGGACAATATCGTAGGGTTGATATTTTTGCAGATGGCACTGATAGGCTTCATCGACCAACTCTCGATCGCCGGGATGAATGAGATTGAGAAAGGCTTCATAGGTTCCAGCAAAATCCTGGGGAGTAATTTCAAATAAGTCAAATACCTCCGGTGACCAAAAAATTTTATTTGTGGAAAAATCTAGCTCCCAATTACCAATTTTGGCGATCGCCTGGGCCAGGCGGTAACGGTTTTCACTTTCCGTTAATTTTTTGACTAGGCGACGGGAACGGGCAATGCGCCAGATTTCATTAGAAATTAGTTGCACGGTTTCCACATCCTGGTCAGTGTAAAAAACATCCTTATTACCAACCCCGGTGAGCATCACCACTTTGCCATCGTCGATAACAGGGACGCTGATCAACCGGGCTAAATAGGCATGGCCCTCCGGCAAACCTTTTTTCCCTTGGTGGGTGGCGTAATCATTGATCAACACCGGGCGACGGAGTCTCAACGCATCGGCCCAAATGCCTGCTTCTTCCACGGGATAATGGCTAGCGGCTACAACACGACAATAGTTGGCCAAGGTGGCCCGGGACCAAGCCACCAATTCAATGGTCTGTTCGTCATCATTGACAAAATGAATAAAGGCGATCTTACTTTTCGTCAGTTCCTCTGCAAACTCCTGACCCCGTTGTAAAAATTCCACCTCACTCAGGCGATCGGCGTACTGGGGTAATTCCAACAAAACATTGGACCGCCGTGCTTGAAAAGCTAATTGCGCCTTGGTTTGCCGATCTTTTTTGAGCAAATAAGTCAGCCATAACACCCCGATAAACGCCAGTCCGAACCCCACCAATCCTAGATGTGGACTTATTCTTTCGATCATTGGCTTTATCTGCTCCACTTTGGCCTCGGTGGGAACCGTTTCAATCTGGGCAAAACTTTCCCCCCGACCAATTCCTGTCCCCCAACCTTCAACGCAATCGGTGCATTTTGACTCCTCTATGGCCACCGCTTGTTCCGTATCCCTCAACTGGCTGGCAGATAACTCCATGGAAGTGAGTAAGACCACTAACACCCAGAATCTGGCCGTACTACGCAACGGAGAAAATGTGTTGAGGAAAAAAGACTTCATTCTGGGGGAGACAGATGATTGCTAATGTCCCGGCTGATATAGACTAGACTAGTTTGATTTTAATTTATTCCAACAAACATCAGCGGATTTTTGCGCCCATCCGCACAACGATATTTTCCAGCAAAACTATAGATTCACCGCTATAGATGAAGTCGACATTTACCTATTACTCTGCTTCAAATATTTTTATCAAGCCAGTTACGACAAAAGTGTTTTTAGGGGCCAAACCCTGTTCAGAGAAAATTTAATTGGGGCAAAATATTGGCAGTTTCAGCCAGTTGATCTAGCTCCCGTTGCATCTCCGTTTTCACCAGTTGATAACACTGCTCGACATAATCCTTATCTTTAGCGGCGTCGTTGCCGTAACGCTCAAAGTAGATCGGCGGACAGATGCGAGTGTGCATAGTCAACGGTAAAGGCACATGGGGCAGGGGACCTAACGCTAAACCCCAGGGCAAACCCAGGTAAATGGGAAAAACCACCGGGTCCACGTCCAATAACCAAGGCATGCCAAGGCTGTGGAGGTATTTAACTTGGTCGTAGCAATCTCCCATAACCAACAGAGTTTCGTGGGAACCGACGGCGATCGCCGGGACGATGGGCACCCGCTGTCTTAAAGCCAATTTGATAAATCCTTTACGACCGGCAAAATAAATTTCATGTCGTTGGCTAAAGGGACGAAATACATCCTGGGCTCCACCGGGGTAAACCAACACACTGGCCCCGGATTGCAGAGCGGCGATCGCCATTTTGGGATGAGCTTGGACTGCCCCCACCTTAACGGCCAACTCTGCCAGGGGACGGCTCATTTTCCAAACCGTGGGATGCATTAAACCGTACACAGGGCGATGTAAACCCTGGCAACGAAACCAGTCGTAAATCATCATCACCATATCCGGTGAAGAAAGGCCGCCATTATGGGAACCCACCAGCAATACCTGTCCCGGCGGTAAATTTTCCCAGCCACTGGTCTGCACCCGGAAATAGTATTTGTAAAACCATTCCCAAAAAGGCATTAACCGTTTGATGGTTTCCGGATCCCGCCCCCCCAAAGACCAACCGTCCAGGGCAGGATTACACTCAAACAACGGCGATCGATCACTGGTCGCTCTTAGCACAAAAATATTAACCGTTTAGTAGGGCTTCAACAAATTCATAGCTGGAAAAGGGACGCAAATCCTCAATGCCTTCCCCTGCTCCAATAAAGCGAATGGGTAGATTCAACTGCTGGGCTACTGCCAAGGCCACCCCTCCCTTAGCACTGCCATCTAATTTGGTCAGCACCACTCCGCTCAATTTGGCGGCCTCGGCAAATACTTCTGCCTGGCGTAAACCGTTTTGCCCCAGGGTAGCATCCAACACCAATAAGGATTCCACCGTGGCGTTGGGGGCCTTTTTGTCGATAATGCGCCGGATTTTGGCCAGCTCGTCCATCAAATTTTTCTTATTTTGTAACCGCCCCGCCGTATCCACTAAAAGCAAATTAACGTTACGGGATTGGGCTGCACTAATGCCGTCATAGACCACCGCCGCGGGGTCAGTGTTTTGCCCAGGGTTAGCAATGACGGGCACGCCACTCCTTTCTCCCCAAACTTTCACCTGTTCCACCGCCGCCGCCCGAAAAGTGTCCGCCGCTGCAATCACACAGTCATAGCCCGATTGCTTCGCCATAAAGGCTAGCTTACCGATGGTGGTGGTTTTGCCGGCCCCATTAACCCCCGTCAATAACCAGACATTCAGCCCTTCCGCTTCCGGGGCAAATTCAGTACTGGGCAGGGATAACAAAGGGCGATCGAGGATGGAACGCAAAATTTCTTTGAGAAATTCAATGGCCTGTTCCGGGGGCAATGCTTCCTCTCGCAACTTGTCCTGAAGGGTGGTGATGATGTAATCGGTTGCTTCAATGCCCACATCCGCCTGGAGCAAAATGGCTTCAATTTCCTCCACTGCCGCGTCATTGAGGGGCCCCTGGCCCACGATGGATTTAAGTTGGTTGACTAGGTTAACCCTGGTTTTACTCAGTCCCTGCCGCAGTTTCCTCAGCCAATCAATTTCTTCCGCCGACACATCCGCTGCCGATCGCCCTTGGGCCGCTAGGACCTTGGCTGACCACATGAAGTCATCGTCCATGGCCATGGATTCAGCAGTTAGGGTGCCCGCCACTGTGGCTTCTTCCACCGCCGTTTCTTTTAAGGCTTCTAGGCGATCGGACTTTTGTAACCAAGCGGGGCCGGTTGTTATTTCGGTTTCAGGAGAAGGGAGATCTGCCTCTGTAGCTGTTGCTTGGTCAGATTCGGGGGCAACAACTATTTCTTCTGCGGTTTTTTCTATTCCTGCTTCAACCGTGATCGCTGCGGCAGACTCTGGCGGGCTAACAGTTTCCGCTTTACGGGCCTGAATATTTTGGTACGCCGCTTTAGCCCATTGGAGATAATCCTCTGGGTTGACAGTGTCTGAGCTTGGTTCCTCGGGGGGGGGAGCAGCTAATTCCGTTGTTTGAGAATCTTCCTCGCTGGGGGATTCGGTTTCTGCCTGGATTACCTCCGGTGCCAATTCAGGACTAACCTCCGCCCCTTCCGGGGGAGCAGACTCGGGGGCAGTGTTATCTTTACCAAACTGACGACGGAACCAATTAAACATACGTTTGCGAAAAATACGAAGCCGGCCAAAATTCTAGGCGATCGCCCTGGGATGGAAATCCCACTGTTTTCAAATGACCATTGTGCTTAGTTTATCGGTTTTTCCCACACCGGGGAGGCAGGGGCTAAAAACCAGGGCAATTTTTCCTTTTGCCACCTAGGGATGAGCGCTTCAGTTTTCTTAGGCAGTTTAATTGGGCTGATCCTTAACGGTTACGGGCAAATCCTTCGCTCCGGCATAAAACACCAAAATTTTCACAGGGCCCTCCCCCACGTTGCGGCCATTGTGTACTGTGTTCACCACTTCAGCGATGGCGTCCCCGGTTTTGATGAGCTTTTTCTGCCCATTTAGGAGGGTGACCTCCAATTCCCCTTCCAGCAAAATGCCAAAGGAGGGCACTGGATGGGAATGCCAACCCGTTTCGGCACCGGGGGCAATTTCGATCATCATGCCAGTGATTTCCGCTTGGCCTTCTGGGTAAGCCAGAGGTTGACCATCCCAACTAGTTTCGGTTTTGAGGATGGTTTCTACCTTAATTGCTTCCGCTGGCTCGAAAGCAAAAACCGTGGGTTGGCAAGCAAGAACTGTGGCTAGGGCAAAGAAGCTGGAGATAAATTTCATGGTGCTCAGGGTCTAATGTTGCTAGTCTTAACCAATTCTGCGCCATAAATCTTAATTTCAGCCCATTAACCCCAAACTTTTCCCTTGGCTAGGCTTTTTGCCGGAATATTACGGCGATCGCCATACAGTCACAAAACCTGTACTTCTTTAATAGACCATGGCCATTACCCCTTATCGGCGAACTCAGCGGCGATCGTTTTAAAAGTGGGATGAATAGCCATAAACGCATCAACCACATCGGGATCAAAGTGTTGGCCGTAGCCGGCTTCGATAATGGCCACCGCCTCTTCGTGGGGCATCGCTTCCTTATAAACCCGACTACTAATTAAAGCGTCATAAACATCGGCGATCGCCATCAAACGGGCCGCAATGGGAATATCATCCCCCGATAGCCCTTGGGGATAACCGGTTCCATCCCATTTTTCCTGGTGAGAATAGGCAATTTCCTTGGCTAGTTGCAAAAAATCCACCTTCATTCCCAAACTTTTTTCCGCTTGGACAATGGCATCCCGCCCCAAAGTGGTGTGGGTTTTCATAATTTCAAATTCTTCTGCTGTTAAGGGACCGGGCTTAAGCAGAATGTGGTCCGGCACTCCCACTTTGCCAATGTCATGGAGGGGAGCCGATTTATAGAGCAAATTGATGGTGTGATCGGTCAAAAATTTCTGGAAGCGGGGATGCTTTTTTAATTGCTCAGCCAAAGCCCGGACATAATTTTGGGTACGGCGGATATGATTACCCGTTTCATGATCCCTAGTTTCCGCCAGGGAAGCCATCACCTGAATAGTTACATCCTGAATCGCCATCACCTCCTGGGTACGTCTGGCCACTTCCTGCTCTAGGAAAGCATTTTTATCAAGCAAAAAATCCGCCGCCGCTTTGATCTTCAACTGGGTATTAACCCTGGCCATCAGAATCGGTGGACTAACGGGCTTAGTAATATAATCCACTGCCCCTAGTGCCAGCCCTTTGCGTTCATCCTCAATTTCTGACTTGGCCGTGAGAAAAATTACGGGAATCCTCTGGGTGGCCCGATTTGCTTTTAAATGGGCACAAACTTCATAGCCATCTATGCCCGGCATCATAATGTCCAGCAGAATTAAATCCGGTGGGGGCAAAGTTTGGGCAACCTTGAGGGCTTTTTCCCCGTTATTGGCAATTTTGACCCGGTAGTAATCTTTCAATAATCCACTCATCAAAGCTAGATTATCCGGGGTGTCATCCACAACCAAAATGGTGGCTTTTGAGCTGGGATCGGGGGGAGTGTTCATTTTCAATAGTCAAAGATAAATAATGAGTATGTATAGCTAATTCAATCAAAAATAGGGCAACATAAACGGCTAAAGTACTTTTAATACAAGCTTTGTAGAAATCGCTATTGCTACTGTCTGAATTTTATTTCCACCAGCCATAAATTGTGATACGGTCTTTTTTGCCTTTTAGATACATGTTCAGCGGAATTTAAATAGGGTAAACCCGCTTGTTGCCCTGCCCAAATCACTGACGAAGTTCAATTCTAAAAATTGATCCCTTGGGATAATTATCCACAACACTTATTGTGCTTCCATGGGCTTCGACAATAATTTTGCAAAAGGCTAAGCCCAGTCCAATTTGGGCAACCCCTTCTAGCATGGGGCCAATTTCGTATTTGCCAAAAATCCGTTCCCGCAGTTTTAGGTCTATGCCTGGCCCTTGGTCGGCAATGGCCACCACTGCGACGGCATCATCTGGATAGGCCACTGAAACTATGACTTCACTCTGGGAGGGGGAAAACTTAATGGCATTGCTAATCAGATTTTCGATGGCTCGACGGAACAGTTGGGCATCTACATTAACTGGACGATGGGGAGCGGGGGGATATTGGGTGATGAGGTTAATCTGTTTCTGGGCAATACTTTCCCTTAGGGTAGCAATGGCAATTTCACACAGGGCACAAAGCTCAGTGGATTGATAGTTCAATGTCAGAGCATGGGATTCCAGTTGGGCTTTAAGCAACAGGTCTTCCACCAGATTTTGTAGTTGTTGGGTGCTTGTTTGAATGGACTTGAGCTTTTTTTGTTGACGATCTAGGGGCAAGTCAGGCTTGTTCAATAACAGCTCGGTGGCCAGGCTAATGCTGGAGAGGGGATTGCGGAGGTCATGGACAATCATGTTCACCATGTCTTCCCGAAATTTGAGCAGGCGGGTGAGGCGATCGTAGGCGGCTTTGAGGTTGAGATGGGTACGTACCCTGGCCAGGAGAATGGGGGGACTGATGGGTTTGGTGATGTAGTCCACTGCGCCGAGGGAAAAACCATGTTGTTCGTCTGCTACCTCGGTTTTGGCGGTGAGGAAAATAACTGGAATATTCTTGGTTTGGGTATCAGCTTTGAGCTTGGTGCAAACTTCGTAGCCGTCTATTTCCGGCATCATAATATCCAACAAGATTAAGTCCGGTGGCGGCATAGATGCGGCGATCGCCAAGGCCTGTTCCCCTTTGCTGGCAATTTTGATGCGGTAATGATCCTTGAGCAAACCACTGAGCATGGTCAAAGTATCGGGGGAGTCATCCACAATCAGCACGGTTGCTTTGTTGCCCTTGGTTGTTGCTGTATCCATGGGTGATGGCGAGAGAAAAAGTTAGTGGCCTAAGCCGCTGGGGCTTAAAAGGGGTGACTGGGTTTAGTGTAATCCGTTTTTCTGATCCCCTAGGGTTGGGAAAATTGGCGGGCGGTGGTGAGGGCGGCGAGGGCGGCTTCAAAGTCGAAATTATTGATGCCAGCGGCGATCGCCGGGTAATGGTCTGGAAATGCTTGGCGTAAAAGATCCCCATGGTTTTGGAGGAGGTCGGCGGCTTCTGCATCATCTTCCCCCAAAAGTTGGGCTAAATGGTCACAAATTTGCTCTAATTGTTCCCGATCTAAGGTTACAGCCACAGTTGTGGTTTCCAGCGGTAGATTACTGGTCAATTGGGCAATTAGATTATCCAGGCGATCGCCTAGGTTGGTAAGTAAATTTTCAACCTCTGGCTGGGGCCACTGCTCTTTAATCGCTTTTTCCAACTCCGCCGCTTCCTGTTGTAGCTCCTGGGCCCCAATGTTCCCGGCAACTCCTTTCAAGGTATGGGCCAACCGTTCGGCGAAGCCATAGTCTTTTTCCCCTAAAGCCTGAGTAATTTCCGGCAGAAAAGAACTTTGACTGGCCACAAACTTATGGAGCATTTTCAGATACAAACTTTTTTTGCCCAAAACCCGCCGCAAACCATCATCGCTGTTCAGTCCAGGGATATGGGGAATGGATATTTCTGGATCGCTAGTATTGATGGCCGATTCTTCTATCGTTTCTGGGGCTAGGGGGGAGTCCACCGGAATCCAGTGGAGTAGCTTATTCCACAATTCTTCTGGTTCAATGGGTTTGCCTAAATGGTCATTCATGCCTGCTTGCAAACACCGTTCCCGATCGCCCTGCATCACATTGGCCGTCATGGCCACAATGGGTAACTGAGCGTAACGAGGATTCTTGCGAATGGCGATCGTTGCCTCGATGCCATCCATTTCCGGCATTTGCATATCCATTAAAACCAAGGCGTAAGCATTATTGTTCAGTCTTTCCAGAGCAATTAAACCATTGGCCGCCACATCGACGTTGAAACCCACATCCCGTAATAATTCCGCCGCCACTTCCTGGTTAATTTCATTGTCCTCCACCAACAAAATGCGGGCCCCGCGAATACGCCGTAATTTTTCCAAGGCCAAGTCTTCCGCCCCAATACCCGAAGATTGTCGCATTTCCTGGGCCAGGGCCGTGGGATCCCCCAGCACCCTCGCCAAACTGTCGAATAAAACAGAGGGACTAATGGGCTTGACCAAAACATCATCAATGCCGAGGCTTTTGGCTTTAACAAACAATTCTTCCCGACCGTAGGCAGTGACAATAAAAATCGACGGCTGATGGTTTAAATCCATGGCTTTCAAACGACGGGCCACTTCCAAGCCATCCATATTGGGCATTTGCCAATCAATGAAAACAATGCTGTGGGGATGGTTCTCCCGATCAGCTTCTGCTAAAAAATTAAGGGCTTCCGGCCCGCTCTCCACCGTTTCTACCACAAACTTCATCTGCTCCAACAAATCTTTCATCACCAGGCGGGCATGGTCGTTATCGTCCACCACCAGCACCCGTTTACCTTCCAGATCTTTGCTCAAAACCAGACGGCGGGGTATGACATTACTTTTCTGCAAACAGACCTTGGCCCAGAAAGTACTGCCTTGGCCGTATTCGCTTTCAACGCCCACTTCTCCCCCCATCAGTTCCGCAATGCGTTTGCAGATGGCCAAACCCAACCCTGTGCCGCCAAAATTCCGGGTAGTGGAGGAATCCGCCTGTTGAAAACTGTTAAAGAGATTGGCAATGTGCTCTGGTTTAATGCCAATGCCCGTATCTTTCACCGCTAGGTAAAGCACCACGTCCTGGTCACGGTATTTCTGGAGCCTGACCACAATGGTAATATCCCCCTGCTCGGTGAATTTGACTGCATTATTGGCATAGTTAATCAGAATTTGCCCCAGACGGAGGGGATCGCCGATGAAGTGGCGGGGTAGGTTACGGTCAATGTCAAACAGCAGTTCTAAACCCTTATTGGTGGCCTTTTCACTGATCAAAGTGGCAACGTTATCCAGCACCTTATCCAGGTCAAAATCAATGCTTTCCATGGGCAATTTGCCCGCTTCAATTTTAGAAAAATCGAGAATATCGTTAATTACCCCCAGCAGATGCTGACCAGAAAACCGAATTTTATGCAAATATTCCCGTTGACGGGGGGTCAGGTCAGTTTTCAAAGCCAGATGGGTCATGCCGATGACCGCATTCATGGGGGTACGGATTTCGTGGCTCATATTGGCTAAAAAATCTGCTTTGATGCGGCTGGCTTCCTCCGCCAGTTCTTTGGCTCGTTTCATTTCTGCTTCGGCGGCCTTAATGGGGGTAATATCTGCTAACCAGCCTAAGATGCCCCTTTGCCCTTCGTAGTCCGTAGCCAAAAAGGTAGCCAAAATGTCCCGGATTTCGCCTTTGGGATTATACATTTTGTACACCCGGCTTTGACTGCGGCCAAACTGGGTCAGTTCTTCTAACATTTGCTGGCGATCGCCTAGGTCCACATAGATCTTTTGGGGCGAATCCCCTACTTTTAAATCCACCAGTTCACCGATGTGGGGATTGGCAAATTGGGTAATGCCATTGACGGTAATGGCCACCCCGACGGGGGCGGAATCGAGCACTGATTGCAGATGTTCCCGTTGTCGCAAAATTTGTTGCTGGGCTTCTTGACGGGCGGAAATATCCCGCACAGAGGCAAAAATATTCATTTCCCTTTGGCTGAGGGAAGGCAAGCTAGTCAAACTAACTTCAATGGGAAACTCCGAGCCATCGTAACGGGTGCCGAGGATTTCAAATTCTTCTTGATCTAGGGGGCAGGTGGGGCCCACGTCCTCCCCTTCCTGGAGCAGATGGAGGGATTGTTGCAATAGTTCTGCCAGGCCCAGCAGGGCAATGGATTGGCCAATCAGTTCTGTTTGGGAATAGCCAAACAACTTTTCTATGGAAGTATTGGCCAAAATGATATTTCCCTGGGCATCCAGCACCATAATGCCTTCCGGAGCATACTCGATAATTTGCCGATACCAAGATTCCGTTGCCACTAGGATTTTTTGCTGTTGATTTTGGATGCTGATTTCCCGCAAAACAAACAGCATTACCCCGCCGGTCAAAAGGGTGATGGAAATGGTGACGGCGATCGCCACTTCCTGAATATCAATACCTTGGATAAAAAATTCTCCCCAGGGGCGGCAGATAAAGTGGGTGGCCGTCATGGCGGTGTAGTGCATACCCGATGTGGCCAGACCCATCACCAGGGCGGAACTCCCCAAAGCTGGCCCGTGGGTCGTGTGGAAAATTTTGGCGGAATGGAAGCGGAATAATAGGACCACAAAGGCCAACATGACCGCAATGACCAGGGAGAGGACAAATAGGGGCAGTTCGTAGTAAATATTGCCGTGTAACTCCAGCGCCGCCATGCCGCTATAGTGCATAGTGCCAATGCCCAAACCAAACCAGATAGCCCCCACCATGAGGTTTTTCGCCGTCGGGGCCTGGAAACTCAAAAAGTTCAGAGCGTAAATGCTAGCGGCGATCGCCGGTATAACAGAAATAAACGTGATCAAGGGATCGTAGCTGATGGGGCAGGGCAACTCAAACCCCAGCATGCCAATGAAGTGCATGGCCCAAATACCTAACCCCATAACAGTCCCACTGAGGGCTAAGGCAATTTTCCGTGACCAACGCCCCGGCAACGATAGGGCGGAACTGGCCATCAAGAAAGCCATATAGGCAGTAAAAATGGCGATCGCCACAGAGAGCAGAACTAATTTAGGGTCATAGGAACCCTGATAATTAAGCTGGTCAGCGTTGAAGGGACTAAGAAAACTCTAACAGGTTGCCAAAACATAAGTTGCCCATAGATATGACTATGCTAATCCACCTAGTCTTATTCCTGCCCCAATAATGACGAACAGCGTCGCCAAAAACGTTAAACTTTTTTAGACAAACTCCAGGACAATGTTAAAGGTAGAGCATGTGGACGCTTTGGCCCATATCCTGCTCAACAGTCAGGAGAGCATCAAATAAAGTCGGGAGTTTTTGGCCTGCCATTGGCAATTTGAGCAAAGGGGGCAAATTTTTAGGATGCAACGATCGCCTCCATAAAATAAATTCTCAACTTCACTGATTAAGCACGTCCCGTTTATGGGCTGGAGCCCCGGCCACGGCGGCCACTTCTGCAATTAAATCTTCGGGAACACCCATTTCCTTCAAGGTTGCCAGCAAATCCTCCGCCACTGCGTCGAAGTGTTCACCGTTCAAACCATGGTTTTCCACCAACTCTTTGTGGGCTTCCCGCATATAGCGACCATCATATTTATCTGTACCGCCAAAGGCATAGGTTAAAAAGGCTTTTTGGTGGGCCCGTTGTTTAGCCATATCCACGTCGGCGAAAAAGTCTTTGATGCGGTCATCCTGCAACACCCGCTCGTAAAATTTGTCCACAGCTAGATCGACAGCGGTGGCTCCACCTAATTTTTCATACAAAGTTGACATCAATTTTCTCCTACAAGGATTAAGAATTGGAAATTTTGAGAGTTTCAAGAAAGTAATGAGAGGCACCAGTTGCATAGTAGTTCTATGTTACCATTGACCCTGAATTTGGTAAATATTGCCATGGTGATATCAACTATGTGGGCTGACCTGGAGACAACTTTCGTGCAGCGATGAAATCTAGCAAACCAATGACGGTTATCTGAGTTGTTTCTCTCAATTCCTACTGTTTCTCTTTTGTTAATCCCATGAAACACATCGGGATGTTCATCCAGCAGTTGTTGATAGGGCCTCCAGTCATCGGTGCAGGACACTGTCACTTTCCTACTTTGCCAGTCTCTTCAGCAAACGACTCAGGGTTTGACTATCACGATTTCCCAGTTCCCAGTCAATGAGTCTCCCAGTAACACGGTCATATGCTTTCCAGATCCATAACTTGTTTTTTTTGCCTGAAGAAAATGCCACAGTTCGTCTAATTCCACTACGATTGCTGAGTCTGGAGCCGGTTTCTCGTAGTTTGCTTCGCCAAAATCCCTAATCCAGTTGAGCACTGATTGAGTAGAAACTCCCAAGAGTTTTGCTGTGGCATTCATTGACATACCACTCATATACAGTAAGACCGCTTCTAGTTTCATCCAGAGAGGTTTACCCCGTTCTTTGGAGAGATTGGTGAATTGATATTGGCAACTCTTACACTTGAATCGCTGCTTCCCCTTGACAAAGCCATTTTTGACGACATTCCCATGACCACATTGAGGACAGTGACAGTGTGTAGACATTTTTCCAAAAGCTCATTACCCAGTATTCCCTATCATCCTACATCATTATCTATTTGAAACTCTCCGTAATTTTAATGATAGCCTTGTTACGTGATCAGCGCCTACCCGATACCAATGATATGGATAATCAGTAGCGGGTAATCAAACCCCAGTTACTATGACCCAACCAAAACATAAGTCCCCCAAAGTCTGAACTTCAGGGGACAAGGGAAATGGCGATGTATTTCCCCAGGTTTTAACCTTCTGGGGATAGTTGCTGAGAGGGAAATTAATGCAGTTGGATTACTTTGGGGCTTTCCTTCATATGGACAGTGTCTACAAAGCGGGCGGTGCTGGACTGGCTAGAAATAACCAAGCTTTGGGTCCGTACCCCACCATGGAAGAAGCGGACTCCTTCCATCAAAGTGCCAGGAGTGATACCACAGGCGGCAAATAATACGGTTTCGCCACAGGCCAATTCTTCGCAGTTATAAACCTGGTCAGGATTTTTGATGCCCATGGAAGCGAGACGCTCTAGGTTGCCTTCCCGACTTTCACCGATTAGGCCGGTTTTAACCACTTCGGGATCGTAGATTAACTGACCTTGGAAGTGACCCCCCAGACAGCGCATGGCAGCAGCGGAAATTACCCCTTCAGGAGCAGCCCCGATGCCCATCAGAGCGTGGATGTTGGTGCCGGAAAAAGCACAGGAAATGGCGGCGGAAACGTCTCCATCACTGATTAGACGTACCCGAGCACCGGCGTTGCGGATTTCTTGGATCAATTCTTTGTGGCGGGGACGATCCATGACCACTACCACCAATTCTTCAATGCTGCGGTTGAGGCAATCGGAGAGGATTTTCAGGTTTTCGGTGGCGGATTTGTCGATGTCCACATGACCTTTGGCCGCTGGGGGAGCCGCCAGTTTTTTCATGTAGAAGTCGGGAGCGGCAAACAAACCACCTTTTTCGGAAATTGCCAACACAGCCATGGAACCGTTTTGACCATAGGCTACTAGGTTGGTACCTTCACAGGGGTCAACAGCAATGTCAATTTCTACCAATTCGTCGGGATTGCAGAAGGATTTGGCATCTTCTCTGGTGCAAATGCCTACTTCTTCGCCGATGTAGAGCATGGGTGCATCATCCCTTTCCCCCTCGCCAATGACGATGCGGCCCCGCATGTGGATTTTATTCATCCGTTCCCGCATGGCTTCTACGGCTACTTGGTCAGCGGTGTTTTTTTCACCTTTGCCCATCCATTTTGCCGAGGCGATCGCCGCTTGTTCTACGACTTCAATAATTTCTAAACCGAGGGTGCTGTCCACGAATTGAATCCTCCCAACTGCTGATTAGGTTTCCCTAGCTTGTGATTAAGTGTTAATAGTCAAAAGTCTATCAGAGGGGGGGATCAGCGTACAGCATTGTTGAGGGGGGTAATTAGGCTTGGGCGCTGACCACGGCGGGCACCAAAGATCCTCTAAGATTAAGAGTTGGGCGGATTGTCTGCCTGCTTTTTGACTGCGTTGAACCATTCCACTGCCAAATTCAGCTAATTTTGACCATGACTGAGTCCGTAATCTCCCCAGAAGATGCCTTCAACCAGGCGATCGCCAGATATAACGGGGGGGAAGGCCCCGAAACCCTGATCCCGGTGTTTAAGGACATTGCCGATAGCTCCCCGAAAAATGCGACGGTGTGGGCTTGCCTAGCTTGGCTGTATCTGCTGGACGACAAGCCAACTTTGGCCTTCAAAGCGGCCCAAAGGTCGGTGAAAATTGACGGTTATCATCCCCAGGCAAGGATTAACTATGCCTTGGCCATGTTGGCTAATAAAAAAACCGGTGTACGGGAACAGGTGGAGTTAGCGGCGCAAATGATGTCCTTTGATCAGGAAATCGCTGCGGGAGTGATGGAAAGTTTGGATGATGGTCTCGAGCGTAAGCCCGATTGGCGAGACATTGAACGGATTAAGAAATGGCTGACAGAGTAGTTTGACTAATCGGTTTTAACTTTAGGCAAATTCAGGCAATCAGTTCAGTCCCTAGTGTTCGTTTGTTACCTTGGATAGAATTCCTAACTTCGTACAAATATCCCTAGACCATGACCCCGGCCAAAATTCGTAACGCCTTATTAGCCGTAGTGGCGATCGCCTTGAGTGCGGCCGTTTATCTCGGTTTCCAAACCCAAACCCAGGGTATATCCCTAGAAGCCCAAGCCCAGCGGGCCATTCCCCTGGCCACTGCCTTGGACAATGGTCGTCCCACCTTGGTGGAATTCTATGCTGACTGGTGTACTAGCTGCCAAGCCATGGCTCCGGACTTAGCAGAGTTGAAGAAAAACTATGGCGGTTCGGTGAACTTTGCCATGCTCAATGTGGACAACAATAAATGGTTGCCGGAAGTGTTGCGCTATCGGGTGGATGGCATTCCCCATTTTGTTTACCTAGATGACACCGGCACGGCGATCGCCGAGAGCATTGGAGAGCAACCGTTGAGGGTGTTGGAGCAAAATATCACTGCCCTGGTAGCCCACGAACCTATCCCCTACGCCAATGTAACTGGCCAAACTTCAGTGGTGGAAAACCGAACCATTGAAGCTGACCCCATCTCTCCCCGCAGTCACGGTAATCCCCGCCCCAGCTAATGGATTCACTAACCCAATCATAGCCAGAAACTATGCCAATCATTAAACTGCTACAGGTTCGGCTATCCCGCCCTTAGGCGATCGGCTAATATCTATTTGTGTGTGAGGAGTAAGATTAATAAGGAAGCAGCCGGAGGGTCGAAACATGGCAAGACTCCTTGCGGACTTCCTTATTTTTTTGCCTATTTTTTCGGTAATACCCGCCCCAGCAAGTCTCAGGAAAGGCGAAGATGAGGGATTGACCGTAGTCTATCCACTCGTTAACAAAACTTTATGGTATATTCAGATACAGCGGTGAAAGATTGATATTTCTCCATAGGATTGTCTGCCGCCCCGAAGGTTTATTTGCCTAGCCCCAATCCGATCGCCTAACTTAGCTTTTGACTGGATTCTTCCCTCTCCATCCTCAAACTTACTGCTTTATGCTGGTACTTTCCGTCCTATCTTTGGCCTTAGCCTCGTTTTCTGCCATCCTTTGCTTCACTGTGCAGGAAGATGTGGTCAGGGCTTCGTTAGGTTGTGTGGCCGTATTGTCGATTTTGGTCACTCTCTTTTTTGCTCCCTGGGTGTTAAAACTGACTTTAATGGCAGTTCCCTTCGGTTTAGAGCGGTTTTATCGCCTCAATCAAAATGCCCCCATGGATTGACAGCCCATAATTTGCAACTTTGCCCATAACTAAACTTTGCCTTTGCCGGAGTTGGGAACCTGTTTGTTTATCCACCCGAAGTAGATCCCTGAAACTGGCCCAGTTCGACGCTTGGGTGGTTCCAGAGCAGATGATTGCCCCGATCACCGATTAGCCATTGCCCCCGTCAGAAGTTGTTTGAATCAAACGACAGGCCTCGAAACTTCCCTGTCAAAACTCCTCCGGATTCGTTAGGCTAGAGGGAGATTCTGAAATTACCTTTATTTCAAACTTTTCAGATCGCTCAACCAGCTAGGGGAATAGACAGAACCATGGGGCAAATGAACACCGCAGAATTATTGGTTCGATGTCTGGAAAATGAGGACGTTGAATACATTTTTGGCGTACCCGGAGAGGAAAACCTCCACATCCTCGAAGCGCTGAAAAACTCGCCCATCCGCTTTATTACCACCCGCCACGAACAGGGAGCAGCCTTTATGGCCGACGTTTACGGCCGTTTAACGGGCAAAGCGGGGGTTTGTCTTTCCACCCTGGGGCCTGGAGCCACCAACCTGATGACCGGGGTAGCGGATGCTAACTTGGACGGAGCGCCCCTGGTGGCCATCACTGGACAGGTGGGCACAGATCGGATGCACATCGAATCCCACCAATACCTGGACTTGGTGGCCATGTTCGACCCGGTGACTAAATGGACCAGGCAAATTGTCCGCCCCAGCATTACCCCGGAAGTGGTTCGTAAAGCGTTCAAATTGGCTCAGAGCGAAAAACCAGGGGCCACCCACATTGATTTACCAGAAAATATTGCCGCTATGCCGGTGGATGGGAAACCCCTACGGCGGGACAGTCGGGAAAAGGTTTATGCAGCTTTTCGTACTTTGGGCACAGCGGCCAACGCCATTTCCAAGGCCAAAAACCCCATTATTCTGGCCGGCAATGGCACCATCCGAGCCGAAGCCAGCGAAGCCCTGACGGAATTTGCCACCAGTTTGAATATTCCCGTGGCCAACACCTTCATGGGTAAAGGCACCATGCCCTACACCCATCCCCTTTCCCTTTGGACAGTGGGCTTACAACAACGGGATCACATTACCTGTGCCTTTGAAAAAAGCGATTTGGTCATTGCGGTGGGCTATGACTTAATTGAATATTCTCCGAAAAAATGGAATCCCACTGGAGATTTGCCCATCATTCACATTGGCGCTACTCCGGCGGAAATTGATAGCAGTTATATTCCCCAGGTGGAGGTGGTGGGGGACATTACCGATTCCCTGATGGATTTGCTCAAACGGTGCGATCGCCAAGGTAAACCCACTCCCTACGGGGCTTCTCTCCGGGCGGAAATTCGGGCCGAGTATGAATGTTATGCCAATGACACAGGTTTTCCCGTTAAGCCGCAAAAAATTATTTATGACCTGCGCCAAGTGATGGGCCCCGATGATGTGGTGATTTCCGATGTGGGGGCCCATAAAATGTGGATGGCCCGCCATTACCACTGTGACAGCCCCAACACCTGTTTAATTTCCAATGGTTTTGCGGCCATGGGCATTGCCATTCCAGGGGCGATCGCCGCTAAGCTGGTTTATCCTGAGCGCAACATTGTTGCGGTGACGGGGGACGGTGGTTTTATGATGAACTGCCAGGAGTTGGAAACGGCCATGCGGGTGGGCACTCCCTTTGTCACGTTAATTTTTAATGACAACGGTTACGGCCTAATTGAATGGAAACAGATCAACCAATTTGGCGAATCCAGTTTCATCAAATTTGGCAATCCAGACTTTGTTAAGTTTGCTGAAAGCATGGGTCTTAAAGGTTATCGGGTAGAAGCGGCGGCGGATTTAATTCCTATCCTCAAAGAAGCTTTAGCTCAACCCGTACCCACTGTGATTGATTGTCCTGTGGATTATCGGGAGAATATTCGTTTCTCGCAAAAAGCTGGGGAATTGGCCTGTGAAATTTGGGAATAACTAACCTTTAGCGACACAATAAAGATCTACAAATATCTACCAAATCGGCGCTAACTCCAAAACAAATTCTGGCAATACAGCCTCACCACTGAGGCTTGCAGAATTTTCTAAAACTTCCACCACCCGACCAGGACAATAGATTTTCACAGTGCGAGTTTGGCGATCGATTAACCAACCCAATTGAGCCCCATTTTCTTGATACTTTTGCATTTTTTCCCGCAGGGGTTTTAGTTCATCACTAGGTAATCTTAATTCGATCACAAAATCCGGGCAGAGGGGCACAAATCTCTGTTTTTGTTCCGGGGTTAAATTTTCCCATCGTTCCCGTTTCAACCAGGCTGCATCTGGCGATCGGTCGGCTCCATTGGGTAATTTGAAGCCCCCAGAAGAATCGAAAAAAATTCCGGTGCCATCGCGTTCTGCCCAAAGACCTAGCCGTAGTATCAAAATGCCCTTACGGTTACTGGTTTCGCCTCCGGTGGGTGACATGATCACTAAATCTCCCTGGCAATTACGCTCAAAACGCAACTCTCGATTGTTCAAACAGAGTTGATAAAACTGCTCATCGGAAAGGGATAGGCTGTCAAGTTTGACGGTTATGGCGGCGGGCATTGGCTTTACCCCAAAGGCATTGATGTGGCATTGGCTCCCATTCTAAGTGATGTTTACGGTGACAGAATACCTATTGCTCTTCTATCATAGTGGGTAGGATAAAATGGAGAGGATAGTCTGAAATGCAGAGGTGGTATATAGTTGCC
This sequence comes from Synechocystis sp. CACIAM 05, assembly GCF_010222815.1. Taxonomy (GTDB): domain Bacteria; phylum Cyanobacteriota; class Cyanobacteriia; order Cyanobacteriales; family Microcystaceae; genus Synechocystis. Next base: position 1,648,518 of record NZ_CP019225.1, read on the forward strand.
CCACGTGAAGCAAAAGAAACAGTACAATTCATTGACAAATACTGCGAAGGATACAGAGACTTATTTCCAGAAGTGAGAAGCTGTGAATACTTGCATCTAGGATTAATTGCGAATATAAAGAGAAAAACCTTCCCAGAAATAGCTAAGGTAGTAGGACTAGAAAATGGACAAGGATTTGACTATTTCTTCGGTAACAGCCCTTGGTGGTTAGAGGAGGTAAGGGAAAGAAGAATTAATAAAATTCTGAGTTTTGCGGAAGGAGAAGCAATAACAATGCTCATAGACGAAACAGGGGATAGGAAAAAAGGAAGAAAGACAGATTATGTTGCGCGTCAGTATATTGGCAATCTAGGA
>NZ_CP019225.1:1649016-1654108 GCF_010222815.1 Synechocystis sp. CACIAM 05
GAAAATTTGCCTCCGCATGATAACTCCTTAAACAAATCAAAACAGACTAGGGAGATAGCTTATCAGAATATACAAAAACATCCTTGGTGGAATCAAAAAAGTGGATGGAAAAACATACTTAACAACATGAGATTAATAATTCAGCCATTATGTTACTTTAATTTATTAAAGCCGTGGATGACGGTGATTTGTACACCTCAGTTATTGAAAAACTTCCATTGCTTATTTGACAAATTGAAGAAGGCAGTAATGGCTTTAGGAGGCCTTATTATTGCTCCAATTATTTTACCTTTCCACCTGCACTGATAGAAGAGCGATATCATCTTTTCTTTATATTTTCTTTAGAAATCACTTCTAAAGAGTACCTTGAAAGTATCGGTGCAGAAGTCATCGACGTTGATGAACTTAAGCAACGTGTTCTAGGCTTTGCTATCAATGACCTTGTACGGAAACTAGCTTTTACTGGTCAGATTGACCCAGACGACATAATAGAGTACTACACCATTGAGTTTGGTGGCGGATGTGTCGAGGAACAACACTACCGTTGGGTGCTTGAGTTGAACCCTAAACTCCCATTCGACCCCGATAGGAATTAACCCTATCAAATGGGCTAACATAGCACTATCGCAGGGGTGCAACAGTAGGTGGAAAGTATCGGGATGACAGGATTTGAACCTGCGACATCCTGCTCCCAAAGCAGGCGCGCTACCAAGCTGCGCTACATCCCGTGCTGCAATCCCCTCAATCTTAGGATACATTTCCCCCGATCGCCAGGGGTTGACCGGACGAATATTACCCCAAGGTTCATTAAGATGCTTGTAAATGGCTATAACGAGCTAGGGCAATGAGGGGAAAATATTGGCGGTAGTAGTGATAGCGGATATAAAAGTGGCAGGGAAAACCGGTGCCGGTATATTCTGCTTCTTCCCAGGTGCCCTTGGGGGTTTGTCCCTGGACAAGAAAAGCCACCCCCCCCTCGATCGCCGTGGTTAGTTTGGCATCTTGTCCCAGGCTGGGTAAATATTTGAGGGCATCCAACAAACCAATTAGGGCCCAGGCTGTTTGGGAAACAGTGCTGTTACCTTGACCCTTTAACTGCTTGTTTTTATAACTTTCACAGGTTTCTCCCCAACCCCCATCCGCATTTTGACAGCTCAACAACCAGGCGATCGCCGTTTTGATTTGGGATGCAAAACGTTGGGCATCGTAAATGGCCAGGGCAGAAAGGGCCCCGCTAGTGCCATAGAGATAATTCACGCCCCAGCGGCCAAACCAACTACCATCCTGTTCCTGTTCTTGGAGTAAATAGGTCAAACCCCGTTCCACTCGCGGGGAATCCATGGTCAAACCACAGGCTCCCAGCATTTCAACCACCCGGGCGGTAATATCGGCGGTGCTAGGATCAATCATGGCTTTCAAATCACCGTAGGGTAACTGGTTAAGCCAATCTTGGTCATTGTCAATGTCAAAGGCGGCCCAGCCTCCGGTTTTACATTGCATGGTGGCTATCCACTGCAAGGCCTTATTAATGGCCCCCTGTTTACGTTCCTCATCGGGGAGGGTAATGCCCTGTAACGCCATCATTACCACGCAGGTGTCGTCAATGTCAGGGTAAAAATTATTATCAAATTCAAACGCCCAAGCTCCCGGTTTACCGTGGGGATTTTTGATCTGCCAATCGCCGTAGGCGAGAATTTGTTTATCCAACAGCCATTGCCCTGCTTTAACTAAGGCAGGATGATCTTTACCCAGATCCGCTTCTGCCAAAGCCCGCACCATCCAGGCCGTATCCCACACGGGGGAAACACAGGCTTGGATGGAGTAGGTATCTTCCGTTTCCACCGCAAAATTGTCGATCGCCGCTAGGCCCCGTTGCACAAAGGGATCGTTAACGTCATAGCCCAACACTTTCAACGCCAGCAAGGAATTGAGCATAGCGGGGATAATGCCGCCCCAATCACCACTCACTTCTTGCCGTTCCAAAATCCACTTTTCCGCCAGGGCCAAACCCTGTTCCCGGAAGGGCACCACCTTGGCCTGTTCCTGTAGTTTAAATAGGCTATCCAAACCGATGAAAATATCCCAAATAGTGCCACTCTCCGGCAATTTATACTGGACATTTTCCATCCCTTCCGCATAGAGTTCGTCCACCCGCAGACCCTGGGCAATGTCGTAAACGGGCTTTTGGTCACAAACAATCATCAGGGGGACCGTACTAGAACGGGCCCAACTGGACATTTCGTAAATGTTAAAGAAAAATTTATTGGGCAAAAGCATTACCCAGGGGGGAATGGAGGGAGTGCCCCGCCAGTCGTAACAGCCAATCAAGGCTAGGTGCATTTTGGTGAAAATGCGGGATTTGCTAATGCCCCCCCGGCCGACAATAAAATTTTTCGCTTTGACCAAGGCAGGATCGGTGGCTGGAACCCCCAAAATTCGCAGGGCAGTGTAGGCTTCCACACTGGTACTTAGTTCACCGCCATCACCATAGTACAGTTCCCAACCGCCATGGTCCCGTTGTTGTTGCAACAGATAATTCTTCGCCTTCTCCAGGGGTCTTTGGGCCGCTGTGCCCCAAATCTTGTGCAGTATGACCACTTCGGCAGTGATGGTGACATTGGATTCCAACTCAGACCACCAGTAGCCATCGGCATATTGTTCCGATAGCAGGAAGTCCCGACTAGCGGCGATCGCCTGGCGCACTTGCTCGGTGCTAGGACAAGGAACGGAGGGAGAGGCGGCAATAACCATGGACAAAGTTGTAAATTTTTCTTTACAAAGATAACAGATGGATTAGGGAACGCCGCATCTTGCCTTGGTTAGGGGTTTGCAAAAAAAATTCTTCCCAATAGGTGGAGCAGACCTTTGGTGGAACTTTAAATATGGTCAAGAAAAACCAAGGAAAAAAGTACTCTGAAATCTGACCCCACCGCTGGGGGGATGAATTCAATTTTGGCTTATGGGTTAGAGTTTGGCTCCACAACCAGAACAGAAACGATGGGTGATGAAATTTTGGGTTTGGCAATGGTTGCACTCCACCATCCGGGGACCATTGTCCCGCACCGGCACTTCCGGTAAACCTAGCATTTGGGCATTACTCATGCCGGGGGCAATCATGGGGTAACAGTTTTCATCTTTTTTGACCACCACATCCATCACCACAGGACCATTGTGGGCTAGCATTTCGGCGATCGCCGGGGCCAAATCTTCCCGCTTGCGCACGGTAATACCCTTGATGCCATAGGCCTCACAGAGGAGATTAATGTCTGGCATACCCTGGGACATGTTAGAAGCAGAATAACGTTCTTCGTAGAAAGTTTGTTGCCACTGACGCACCATCCCCTGCCAACCGTTATTGAGAATAATAGTTTTAACCTGGATGTCGTACTGGGCTAGGGTTCCCAGTTCCTGAAGATTCATTTGGAAGCTGGCATCCCCACTGATGCAAATGACCGCTTCGTCCCCCACTCCCACTTTGGCTCCCATGGCGGCGGGTAAGCCAAAGCCCATCGTACCCAAACCAGCACTGGAAATCCATCGGCGGGGACCATTGTTCAAAAACTGGGCCGCCCACATTTGGTGTTGTCCCACATCGGTAGTGTAGTAAGCATGGGGAGCCTGGCGACCAATTTCATGTACCACTTCCTGGGGGGCAATGGTGTCCTCATAGTGGGGTACCTGGAGGGGGTAATCGGTTCGCCAATGATCAATGCGATTTAACCATTCCTGGGTGCCATGGGGATGGGTGGGGTAATCTAATTCCCGAGCCCGCTGTAAAAGTTGCTCTAAAACATGGCGCACATCCCCCACAATGGGCACATCGGGAGCCCTGTTTTTTCCCACCTCCGCCGGGTCGATGTCAATGTGAATTACCTTGGCACGGCTAGCAAATTCGTCTAGTTTGCCAGTTACCCGGTCGTCGAAACGGGCCCCCACCGCAATCAACAAATCGCATTCGCTGACGGCAAAGTTGGCATAGGCGGTACCATGCATCCCCAACATGCCCACTGAAAGGGGATGGTTTTCATCAAAAGCCCCAATTCCCATCAGGGTGGTTGTTACCGGCAACTGGAACCTTTCGGCAAATTCCTGCACCTGGGCATGGGCATTGGCGGCGATCGCCCCTCCCCCTACGTAGAGCAACGGATTTCTGGCCTGCTCCAACAATTGCAATGCCGCATTGATCTGCCGGGGATTACCTTTAACCGTGGGGCGATAACCAGGCAGATTAACGTCACCGGGGTCGAGGGGAATGTACTCACATTCTTCTAAGCCCACATCCTTGGGAATATCGATCAAAACCGGCCCGGGACGACCGGTGCTAGCCAGATGGAAAGCCTCAGTAACAATGCGGGCCATATCCGCCGCACTACGCACCACATAGGAATGTTTAACGATCGGTAAGGTGATGCCAAAAATATCAATTTCCTGGAAAGCATCGCTACCAATCATGGCACGACCCACCTGCCCAGTAATCACCACCATGGGCACTGAGTCCAAATGGGCATTAGCAATGCCGGTCACCAAGTTAGTCGCCCCTGGTCCAGAAGTACCGAAACAAACCCCCACTTTCCCCGTGGCTCTGGCGTACCCATCCGCCGCATGGGAAGCTCCTTGTTCATGGCGCACCAAAATATGCTCAATTTCCCCCGCTGCTTCAAAGCGGTACAGTTCATCATAGATGGGCAAAATTGCCCCGCCGGGATAGCCAAAAATGTGTTTGACCCCATGGCGTTTCAGGCTATCCATCAGGATATAAGCCCCGGTTTGCCGTTGGCTAGGAACAGTTTTCAGGAAATTTGTTTTGGGATTAGGAATTGATGCAACCACTGGACAAATCGCTTTAGGAAGCGTAGGCTAAGTCTTTTAATTTTAACCCAATCGGCGATGGGCTCCCTATGGCAAAAGAGGGAAAGTTAACAAACTTACATCATTTAGGTCAACTGAAGTAAACAAAGACTAGTATTTTCTCGGGCTTGGACTTAGAAAGTGTTTGAAAAGTTTTAAGCAAGCCTTTGAAGCATGAGATGAACCATGGCAACATAGAGCATGGTCTCACTGGTGGTAGGTAAATATTCATAATCCTTGCTTA
>NZ_CP019225.1:1654208-1710303 GCF_010222815.1 Synechocystis sp. CACIAM 05
GTTTTTGCTTTGGGTAAATGGGGTTCTACCAATTGCCACTGGCTATCAGTGATGTCCGTGCTGTAAAATTCTCGGATTATCATTAATTATGGTGAAAATTTTATTCTTTTCACCATTTTCCATTCTTCACCCTACTTTTCAAACACGCTCTTAGATGGATGAACATAGGATGGCTGCCGAACAAAATTAGGTTGAACTTCTTCAGGGAGGATTTCAATTCATTAACTAACCCCAAAAACGATACCGCCATTAGGAAATATATCACCCCTACTGGAGGAACTTTGGCGGTTAGCCTGTGCTGAATTTGTTTAATTAGGCATTAACTTTAGCCTCTGTTTTAGAACTTACCTCCGCCTCTTCGGCGATCGCCAATATTTCTCGCTCAAAAGCAACTTGAGCTCGGTTGGTTCTTCCCCCTAAATAAATTTCCCGTTGACCATTCCCATCAACGCTCAATAACCAGACCTGGGAATGGGAAACATAACTCATCATTACTCCCACCATCAACAAACCAAAACCAAGATAAACAAAAGGAATACCGGGATCAGCTTTAATCTGTAAACCGGTGCTACCCACCAACTCTTCAATTGTTATATTCACTCCATTAATTTCCACCGTAGAACCAGCCCGCACTGCATCAGTCAAATTGCCCTCTTGGTCATAGATGATCATTGTACCTTGGAGGTCTTTAACTAATAGGGCGGCACCTTCGCTAAAGTCAGTTTTAGTGGGAATGTAGGCTCCCCACAACTGGCCACCATTGGCGGTTTGTAAAGGGGCCATGGGAAGTTGCAACACAGGACTATTGTTGAGTTTTACTTTTACCCCCGCAATGCCCCAGTTAGTTTGATAAAAAGTAACGCCTCGATGACGTAGGGGATGGTTAACGGAGATGGTTTGCCGGTCCAATTCTTCCCCTTGATTATTAACCACGGACAAATCAGAATAGAACTGATCAATGGCGCCATTTTCCGTGTAATTAATCCAGAATCGATTGACTTTAATGCCCCAATCCTTGGGAATTTGACTGTCGGCAAGGGGGCCTTTCTCGATAATATTACTTACCTGGAATGTTTCACCACTGGGAATCATATGTTGGGCAAAAAATCCCGTCAATGCTCCCCAAATTGCCCCCCCTAAAATGATTAGCATGGCGGCATGGACAATGATAGGACCGACTTTTCCCATCAGACCTTTACGGGCATAAACACTGTCACCTTCTTGGAAGATTTTGTAACCCCTATCCTGGAGTAAATTTTCAATTTTGTCTCTATCTCCATTGGGTAGAGAAAAACTTAAAGCCAATTTTTTAAACTGCCTTGGTTGGTGATAAAATTGCCAACTGCGAGCTGCTTTTAAAGCAGGAAATTGACGATTAAAGGTACAGGCCGTCAAGCTAGAACCGAAAAGTATTAGCAGCCCCAAAAACCACCAAGTTCGATAGACCTGATTTAAACCTAGTTGTAAAATTACTTGCCAACTTAAGAATCCAAATAGAGCTGGATCTTCAGGATAATTCTGTTGGTAAAAACTTAAACTTTCCCCCTGCTCAATTACCGTACCACTGATACTAAAAACAGCAATTAATAGTAAAAGGGCGATCGCCAGACGGAGATCTGCCAGGGTTTTGAGGCACTGCCGACCTAACTGCTGAAAAAAGTTACTAGGGGAAGGATTGGCAATGGTCATGAAAGAGGTGACAGCGTTAAAGATAGCCCTATCATTGTGCCCCGATCGCCGGCCCCATGGCAATGGAATTTGGTCGATGATCAACAGTTGCTTCTAGACTCTAATCCTGTGGGAAATTCTACCCATTGACTAATCTGCGACCCCGGGGCAGCATGGCACTAGGGCCCCGGCAAGTTGTGGTTAAGTCAATATTGATGTGATTAATGGGCACCCAACCCGCCAGGAAATTAAGAAACAGAGTTTTCCCCCACCCACACAACCATCGTAAGGAAAAACCCATGGCTAATGATCAGGTACCGGCCGGTAAATGTCCTGTAATGCACGGAGCAAATACAACCGGGCAGAACGGCAATCTCAACTGGTGGCCCAATGCGCTGAATCTAGACATATTGCATCAGCATGACCGTAAAACAAATCCTATGGACGGTGGGTTTAACTATGCCGAAGCGTTTCAACAACTGGATTTAGCTGCTGTTAAACAAGACCTACACCATTTGATGACCGATAGCCAAAGTTGGTGGCCCGCCGACTGGGGTCATTACGGTGGATTAATGATTCGTATGGCCTGGCACGCTGCTGGCACTTATCGCATTGCCGATGGTCGGGGTGGGGCCGCCACTGGCAACCAACGCTTCGCCCCCCTGAATAGCTGGCCAGATAACGTCAATTTAGACAAAGCCCGCCGCCTACTCTGGCCGATCAAAAAGAAATATGGCAATAAACTTTCCTGGGGAGATTTGATCATTTTGGCTGGCACCATGGCCTATGAGTCGATGGGGCTCAAGGTTTACGGTTTTGCCGGTGGTCGGGAAGACATTTGGCACCCGGAAAAGGACATTTACTGGGGAGCAGAAAAGGAATGGCTTGCTTCCAGTGACCATCGCTACGGCAGTGAAGACCGGGAAAGCTTAGAAAATCCCTTGGCCGCCGTACAAATGGGATTAATTTACGTTAACCCTGAGGGGGTGGATGGGCACCCGGATCCTTTACGCACAGCTCAGGACGTCCGCACTACCTTTGCCCGCATGGCCATGAATGACGAGGAAACCGTTGCCCTTACCGCTGGGGGGCACACCGTAGGGAAATGCCATGGCAACAGTAAAGCTGAGCTTATAGGGCCAGAACCAGAGGGAGCTGATGTGGTGGAGCAGGGCTTGGGTTGGCACAACCAAAACGGCAAAGGTGTGGGGCGGGAAACTATGTCCAGTGGCATTGAAGGGGCTTGGACCACCCACCCTACCCAGTGGGACAATGGTTATTTTTATATGTTGTTCAACCACGAGTGGGAACTGAAGAAAAGTCCTGCCGGGGCTTGGCAATGGGAACCGGTCAACATTAAAGAAGAGAATAAACCTGTCGATGTGGAAGATCCGAATGTTCGCCACAATCCCATCATGACCGATGCCGATATGGCTATGATTAAGGACCCCATCTATCGACAAATTTCGGAGCGTTTCTATCGGGAGCCAGATTACTTTGCGGAAGTATTTGCCAAAGCTTGGTTTAAACTAACTCACCGAGATCTAGGACCAAAGAGCCGCTACCTTGGTCCCGATGTGCCCCAGGAAGATTTAATTTGGCAAGACCCCATTCCCCCAGTGGATTACACCCTTTCTGAAGGGGAAATTAAGGAGCTTGAACAACAGATTTTAGCCTCCGGCTTAACAGTTTCTGAACTAGTTTGTACTGCCTGGGATAGTGCCCGTACCTTCCGTGGTTCCGACTATCGAGGGGGAGCCAATGGGGCCCGGATCCGCCTAGAACCCCAAAAGAATTGGCCCGGCAATGAGCCAGCTCGGTTGGCAAAAGTCTTGGCGGTGCTGGAAAATATCCAAGCTAATTTTGCTAAGCCGGTCAGTCTAGCGGACTTAATTGTGCTAGGAGGGGGAGCGGCGATCGCCAAAGCGGCCCTTGATGGGGGGATCGAGGTTAATGTACCCTTCCTGCCCGGCCGGGGGGATGCCACCCAAGCCATGACTGACGCAGAATCCTTTACTCCGTTGGAACCGATCCACGATGGCTATCGTAACTGGCTAAAACAGGATTACGCTGTGCCACCAGAGGAATTACTGTTGGAGCGCACCCAATTAATGGGACTGACGGCACCGGAAATGACTGTTTTAATCGGTGGTATGCGGGTGTTAGGTACTAACCATGGCGGAGCCAAGCATGGAGTCTTTACCGACCGGGTAGGAGTACTCAGTAACGACTTCTTCGTCAATTTGACTGATATGGCCTACCAATGGCGACCGGCGGGCTCCAATCTCTATGAAGTCGGCGATCGCCAAACGGGGGAAGTTAAATGGACTGCCACTAAAGTAGACCTAGTGTTTGGTTCCAACTCCATCCTACGCTCCTACGCAGAAGTCTATGCCCAGGACGACAATCAGGAAAAATTTGTCCGTGATTTTGTGGCCGCCTGGACTAAAGTGATGAATGCCGACCGGTTTGATCTCCCTAGGGGCTAGTTGGCACAATAGAAGCATCACAAAATTCAGGCAACATTTCAGCAATCCATGGCAGACCAATTGATCCGCGCCACCGCCGCCGATGGGGGTATTCGCGCAGTGGGAGTAATTACCACCAACCTGACTGAGGAAGCCCGCCAACGCCATCAACTTTCCTACGTTGCCACCGCTGCCCTCGGCCGCACCATGGCCGCTGGGTTACTGCTGGCTTCTAGCATGAAGCAGGAGAAATCCCGGGTAAATATCCGCATCCGTGGTAACGGCCCCCTCGGGGGTCTGTTGGTAGATGCAGGCTTAGACGGTACAGTACGAGGGTACGTACAAAATCCTTCGGTGGAACTCCCTCCCAATGCCCAAGGCAAATTGGACGTAGGGGGCGCAGTGGGCCAGGATGGCTTTCTCTATGTGGTGCGGGATGTGGGCTTTGGCTATCCCTACTCCAGCACAGTGGAGTTAGTTTCCGGGGAAATTGGTGAGGATGTCACCCATTATTTAGTCACCTCCGAACAGACTCCCTCCGCCCTGTTGTTGGGGGTCTTTGTGGGCAAAGATGGGGTAACCGCCGCCGGGGGGCTACTTTTACAGGTAATGCCCAAGGCTGCCCGGGACGAAGCATTGGTTGCCGCTTTGGAATCCCGATTGGGGCACTTGACCGGCTTCACGCCCCTTTTGCGTTCAGGCAAATCCCTCAAAGATATCTTTCAAGAATTATTGGGGGATTTTGGTCTGGCCATTCTGCCGGAAGTGCAACTTTTACGCTTTGATTGTCGCTGTTCCTTTCCCCGGGTGTTGGGAGCCCTAAAAATACTGGGACAAGATGAACTAGAAGATATGATCGAAAAAGACAATGGAGCCGAAGCCACCTGCGATTTTTGCGGTGAAGTCTACCAGGCCGATCGCCATCATCTGGCCCAGTTAATTGGGGAAATCCAGCGGGAAAAAGCCGAAAAGCTTTAAATTCGTCTACCCAGAAATGGCCAGCCAACCATGTAGTGGGGAAGGTGGAAAACATTCAACGGTTGGCCTTTAGCCATTGGCGAAACTCCTTCAGGGCCGCCGTTTCCCCGATCGCCAAACTACGTTCAATCACCAAAGGGACTTGTTCCAGAGGCAAAAAGGGAAAAGTGGGACTCCGATCAATGGGTTCATACTGCCCCGACTCCGGTTGGAGCACAAATACCCCTAGGCGATCGCCGTCATAGCGCCAAATCTCCGGTATGCCTAAATTGCTGTAGATCGGAAACTTGTTCAAGGAGCCACTGGTAATATCAATTTCCAACACCAAATCTGGGGGAGGATCGACGGTTAGATCAATGTGCTGTTTGCCCCGCACCTGGGGTTCATTTTCTAGGTAATAGCAGGAATCCGGCTCCACTCCCTGTTTAGTTCGATCAATCTTTAAGGTTAATGAGCCAAACTTTTTAAGATTTAAACCTAGTTCATCGGCGATCGCTCGAATGAGGTCATCAATAAAGCGATTGTTGTTTTCGTGAACACCCAAGGGACTCATAATCTCTAGAATTCCACAGTCGTAGGCAAATCTTTGACTCCGTTTTTCTCCCAATTCTTCCAATAATTGATTGAATGTATCCCAACTAACTGGATCCAGCAGAATAAGATGGTCTGCCCTGGGCTTGGTTAAAGTTTGTTGTTGACGAGTTTCTAGATCAATCGCCATATCACCACCTCTCCCTAGGAATTGTGTGCTTGTTAAAAAACTGATCTTTTTACCCCGATCCTACTCCCGGATGCTGGATCTGAAAAATCCTAAAGAACCTAATTCACAGGCCAAAGGTAAAGCAAAATGAATAAAATAATCCAAATTACATCGACAAAATGCCAAAATAAGGCGATCGCCGTTACCCCTTCATGGCCTTGATCAAAATTGTGGGGCTGGAGGGAGCGCCAATACATATAAAGCAACAGGCAGACCCCGGTGAAAACGTGCAGTCCATGGAAACCAGTCAGTAAAAAGAAGGTTCCCCCGGCTGATCCCGCATCCAGTCCAAAGGGCATACCAGCCCACTCCGCCGCCTGACCAAAAAGAAAAACAATCCCTAGACTTATGGTGGCTAACCACAGTAGGCGAAATAACTTCATTTCTCCTCGGTGCAGGGCTTTTTCTGCCAAGATAATCGCTCCGCTACTGGTAACTAGCACCACGGTGTTAATGGCTCCCCTCGTCACGTCTAAACCGTCTACCCCAGGGGGAAACCAGGGTTTATTGGTCAGCCGCAGAATGGTGTAGGTGACAAAAAAGCTGATAAATACCACACTTTCCGACATTAAAAAGACAGGAAAACCAAAGCCTAAATTATCCGGTTCCTGCCCTTCGGTCGGTTTGCCATGGGGGAGATGATTACCTGATTCCATAAAATTTCCTCGTATGCTTGCTCAGTTAACGGGGTCAACGGCGGAAAAAGCCCATACTATGTGGTTACTTCAGTGGTCAAATCCACAGGGCGATCGTAACCATAGGGTTCCACCGTAATGGTAGGAATAACTTCAAAGTTTTCCTCCGGTGGCGGCGACGGTGTGGTCCACTCCAAACCTAAAGAATTCCAAGGATTATTGCCTACCCGACGACCCTGGAAGGCGGAGGCCACCATATTGGCAATGAACGGTAGAGTAGACATGCCCAACATGAACGCCCCCAAACTGGCCACCACATTCCAGGTAGTGTATTCCGGGTCGTAGGAAGAAATGCGCCGCAACATCCCCTGTAACCCAATGGGATGCATGGGGAAGAAGTTTAAATTAGCACCAATGAAAGTCAAAGCAAAATGGAGCTTGCCCCAGGCTTCGTTATACATACGCCCAGTCATTTTCGGAAACCAGAAATAAATTGCCCCATAAATGGCCATGGTCACAGTGCCGAAGACCACATAATGGAAGTGCCCCACCACAAAATAGGTGTTATTGACATGTAAGTCGAAGGGAGCAGAAGCTAGCATAATGCCCGTGATGCCCGCAAACAGGAACATGACAATTCCCCCTAAACAGAACAGCATGGGGGTTTTCAGGCGTAAACTCCCCCGCCACACCGTTGCTGTCCAGGCTAAAACTTTGATTCCCGTCGGTACAGCGATGAGCATGGTGCTAGCCATGAAAAACATCCGCATCCAGTTGGGGGTGGCACTGGTAAACATATGGTGTACCCAAACGAAGGTGCCCTGGATAGCAATGAGAAAAGAAGAAATCGCGACAGTTTTATAGCCAAACAGTGGTTTACGGGCAAAAACCGGCAATATTTCCGAAAATACCCCAAAGGCGGGCAGGGCCATGACGTAGACGGCCGGGTGGGAATAGAACCAAAATAAATGTTGATAAATGATTGGGTTGCCCTGGTTAAAGGGATCAAAAAAAGTAGTGCCAAAGGAAAGGTCAAAGAGCAACATTATGGCCCCTCCGGTTAACGCTGGCAGACAAAAGAGTTGCAAAATTTGGGCACTCAAAATTGTCCAGACGTAAACAGGCATTTTTAACAGGGTTAGTCCTGGGGCTCGCAATTTCCAGACGGTGGTGACAAAGTTAACTCCCCCCATAATGGAAGAAACGCCCGAAGTGGCCACTGCCAAAAGCCAAAGAAATTCGCCGTTAATGAAATTACCCGACGGATTTTGGATGCTCACCGGGGGATAGGACCACCACCCCGCCTGGGCCGTACCAGTGGGCAAGAAAAAACTGCCAATCAATAACACTCCCACCACTGGCATTAACCAAAAGGCAATCGCATTCAACACCGGAAAAGCTACGTCCTTGGCACCGATCATCAGGGGAATTAAGTAATTGGCTAACCCCACATTGGCTGGAAAAATCCAGAGGAAAATCATAATGGTGCCATGGAGGGTAAATAGACCGTTGTAGAGGCTACGGTCCACCACGTCCAATTGGGGGGTGAGTAATTCTGCCCGGATAATCATGGCCAATAATCCCGCCACTAAGAAAAAGCAGAAGGACATCAGCAAATATTGAATGCCGATGACTTTATGGTCTGTGCTGAATTTGAGATAGTCGTGCCAGGGGCGGTGAAGGGGAACCGATGCGGTGGGCTGGTAGGTCATGCGCTCTGAGCGGGAAAGGGCAGTGCTTGTTTATTTTTAACAGAAAGCTATGCAGTGGGCACCGATTGTTCCTAAATTTGTTCTGGATCAATGCCCAGCCTCCTGAATTCATCCCCCTGGCGATTGCTATTGGTTTATTTAACATACTTGTCCCGATCGCCGTTGGTTTGTTGTAAAAGACGATGGAGTTCAGGCCATTGTTGGTTACTAATTAGGGTAATTAGCTGATCCAGGTGCTGACGATAGTCTTGCAAACTTTTTAGCAAAGCCCGTTGGTTATAGGTGGCCATCATGGTGCCCAACTCCGGGTTGCCGCCTCCCACCCGACTGGTATCCCGAAAACCCGAACTGGCCAAATTTTGGGCTAGTTTGAGAATATCCCCATCTTTTTCACCAGCACAGGCTTGGATTAAAGCAGCACTCACCATTACAGGTAAATGGGAAATCCAGGCTACTGCCTGGTCATGGTCCGCCGGAGTGCAGAGGTAAATTTTTACCCCCAGGGGTTCTAAAACTGAACGTAAACAGGCCAATTGCTCTGGGTCAGTACTTTCCGTGGGAGTGAGCACGTAGGGAGCGTTGACAAACAAATTTTCTTCTGCCCCGTCAATGCCCTGGGCCGCTGTCCCTGCCATGGGGTGACCACCAATGAACCCAGACCAAAGTTGACTGGCCGGTGCGGCGATCGCCGTTTTGACGGAGGCCACATCGGTGACAATGGCTGTGGGCACTAAGTAGGGAATTAACTTTTCCAGGGTGGGCAAAACTAGTTCAATGGGGGTGCAAAGAAAAATAATTTCTGCTGTTTGCAAAAGAGATAAATCTTGGCCCGCTTCATCCACGAATTGTCTTTCTACTGCTTTTTCACAGGTGCTTTGTTGCCGAGAAACCCCGATTAAATAATGGCCCTGACGACGCAAGTCTCCCGCTAGGGAAGCCCCAATTAAACCTAAACCAACAACACCAATTTTCATTTAATTTCAATTCATCTTCATTGATTTTTATCAAACTCTATTCAGGAAGTTCAACAGGTCAGGAAAATTATCGAATTGCTTCAATTTTGCCACGGATCATCTATGGGGGGATGCAGTCCCGTTTTCAACCAAAATCGTCGTGTTTCCTGGATAGAATCTTCCTCTGGATAACGGGTATCATTTAAATCAAGTCGGATACACGTCGCACGACCGGTTGGTGTGGTTCCTTGTATTATTATCCCTCTATTTGTCCAAATGAAATGTTCTGCCCAATTCTGTTGGCGGGGGTTAAAAATGGCAACAATACTTTTAGTTTGTGGATCTATACTGGCCACAAAGTTATAGCGCCTTTCGTTACAACGACGACAAGCAAGCGCAAGGTTATCAAATGTGTCAGAACCACCTAAAGATTTGGGAATTACATGATCAATAGTGAATCTGTTTGCACTTAATCGTTCTGGGGAATGACAATATTCACAGATATATCTTGCCCGTTGCCGAATAGCTTGTTTGAGATCTTCACTGATTGGCATCTTGGGCTGCTAGCATTGCGTTAATATGTGTAAAAATACGGTCTAATTCACCAATAGCATCCAATTCAGCAATTTCCTCGATGGTAATTTGGTCGGATTTTTTCTTTTGTAAAAGATCTTCCATTCGTAATTGTAAGGATTCATTAAACTTGAATAAATTCCAGCTACCGACCTTTTCTAAATGAATTTCGTGAACTAAAGAAGATGGTTTGCTAAAAGTTGTAACCATTTAAAACCTCACGAGCATTTGTTTGGGAAATTATTATTGTTTTAATCAGCCCAATTATAACGTTTCCAACATCAAACAAGACTAAATGAGGCATAACTGTTTCTTTAATTTCCAGAGGTGAACTCTGCCAAAAACTCCAATAGTGCCAGGGGAGCTACCGGGTTTCCTTCTTCATTCAAAGGCGGACTATAACAGGCAAAAATGGTCGGTGACTGGGCTGGCAAACAAGCCAAAATTAAACCACTTACCCCGGATTTGCAGATAAAGCCGGTGCGCCGAAAAAACGCTTCTGACATTTCATACAGTCCCGCTTTGGCCATGGTAGCTTTGACTCTGGCAGTGGTGTCCGGTTGTAACGGCGGCTGGGGACACTGTAACGCTAGACCCAGCTTGAATAAATCCTTGAGACAACCACTCAAACAACAAAGTTGGTTATAGGTTTCTAGAGCCAGGGCCGCATCTTCCACATAACCTTTTGCTGCTAACAAATGGGCGATCGCCAGATTGCGGGGATTGGGCAGGGAATGGACTGAAGCCAATAGTTCTTGGTCAAGCCAGAGTTGACATTGGGCGGTGTGGTTTAACCAAGTGAGAAAATTTTCACACCGTTGCTCTGCCGTTGCTCCTGGAATCTGACCCGCTAAGCAGATGGCACCACTGTTAACCATGGTGTTGCGGGGATAACCCCCATCCTGTTGCAATTGCTCCACGGAATTAAACGGTAAATCCGAAGGGCGATCGCCAACTTTTTGCTCGGCCCACTGCCAACCCCGGTGATGGAGTATGTAAAGCCACAGGAAGGGTTTGACCACACTCATCAGACTAAACGTTAAGTCCGTATCTCCTGCTTCGTAAATAATGCCGTTTTCATCGCCAATGTCCAACGCAAAATTAGCTGGATTAACCAAGCCCAACTGAGGAATGTATTGGGGCAACTTACCGTTGAGGGCCTGAAGACGGGCAGCTTCTACCCATGTTTGCCATTGTTTGGTTGTAATGGCTCTGTAATTGGCGATCGCCATGGCATTAGGTTTAGGTATAGATTGATGATGTACGACTTTGGGATCTGAGTTTAGGCCAATCCCCATCGTTATTCACCCTTTGTGATCCGTTGCGTCCCCCATGACCGTTCCTCCCTTTGATTTCAGTCACTATTTCACCTACCAGGAAATAGACCAGTTTTTACAACAACTGCAAAGTAATTACAGTTTCCTACTAACGGTGCAAACCATTGGCCAAAGCTATGCCGGTCGCGACATTTGGGTGGCGATCGCCACTAATCAGGCTACGGGGGACTATCGCCATAAACCCGGTTACTGGATCGATGCCAACACCCACGCTGGGGAAGTGACGGGGTCGGCGGTGGCCTTGTATTGCCTGCATCAACTGATGACCAAGTATGGGGAAGATGCCCAAATTACCCATTTGCTTGACCACTACACCGTTTACGTCCTACCCCGGCTAGCCATGGATGGAGCGGAAAAATATTTAACCACCCCCTACCTGTTGCGATCCAGTGTGCGACCCTATCCCTACCCCGAAGAAAGAGATGGTCTTTACCCTGAGGATGTCAACGGTGACGGTTTAATTTTGCAAATGCGTCTTCCCGATTCCTGTGGTGCCTGGAAAATTTCTGATCAAGATCCCAGGGTAATGATCGGGCGATCGCCAGAGGAATTTGGCGGTGAATACTACACTTTGTTGCCAGAAGGTCTGATCCGCAACTATGACGGCTACGAATTTGACCTTGCCCCCACGCAGGAAGGATTGGATTTTAATCGCAACTATCCCCACCAATGGGCCCCGGAAGGACAACAGCAGGGTGCCGGAGATTTCCCCTTTTCTGAACCGGAAACCAGAGCAGAAGCCGAATTTTGGCAACAGCATCGCAATATTAATGGTTTTATTAGCTACCACACCTATTCGGCCGTGATTCTGCGCCCTTACGCTTCCCAAGCAGATGAAAATTTGCCCGTAGAAGACCTAGAAGTGTACAAAATTCTTGGGCAAAAGGGCAAAGAATTGACTGGTTACAATTGCATTTCCGCTTACCACGATTTTCGCTACCATCCCAAAGAAGTCATCTACGGGGTAATGGATGATTATGCCTATGACCACTACGGTTGGTTTGGTTTTACAGTGGAACTTTGGGACGCTCCCACCGCGGCAGGCATTGAAAAAGAAGATTTAATCGAATGGTTCCGTTGGCATCCTCCAGAAGACGATTACAAACTGATGCAATGGAATGACCAAGCGTTGAGCGGCGAGGGTTTTGTCCATTGGCAACCCTTTGATCATCCCCAACTAGGCAAGGTGGAAATTGGCGGTTGGAGTTTTAAAACCATGTGGCAAAATGCTCCAGCTCAGTTTTTACCCGAACTCTGTGAGCAACAGTTTCGCTTTGCCATTACCCATGCCCTCATGGCTCCCCGTTTGGCAGTGGCTAAAGCCGAAATTACTGCCCAAGGAGAAAATATTT
Organism: Synechocystis sp. CACIAM 05; assembly: GCF_010222815.1. Classification (GTDB taxonomy): domain Bacteria; phylum Cyanobacteriota; class Cyanobacteriia; order Cyanobacteriales; family Microcystaceae; genus Synechocystis. The sequence continues at coordinate 1,666,645 of NZ_CP019225.1, forward strand.
ACCAAATCACAGTGCAATGGGAAAATCAGGGTTTCTTGCCCACCTACACCAGTCAAAAAGCTCTGGAAAGGAAAGCGGTGCGTCCCATTAAAATTAACCTGGAAAAATCCGACGACGTAATGTTAATTACCGGAAAACTGCAACAGGAATTACCACATTTAGAAGGAAGATCCAACAAAGCGAAATCTTCCTTAGCCAATGGTATTGATTATCGCCATCACTTAATTTGGGTAATTAGGGGTAACCCCGGAGAAAAGTTAACTATTACTGCCCAGGCTGAGAGGGCTGGCACGGTACAAACGGAGTTAGTCCTACCTTAGGATATAGGCAATAGCACAATCTTTTTTCAAGTAACTTAATAAACCACAAAAAAGGAATGGGTATGACTATAATTTTGATATTGGTAGCGTTAGTGGTGATATTTTTACTAGTAATTTTCTTTCAGACAGGAACACCCAGTGCGCCTCGAGATGTTACCTATACCAGGGAAATTATTCAGCAATTATCTGCCAATGAAAAAGAACAGATCATGACACTACTGAGGCAAGGCAAGAAAATCGAAGCGATCAAAATCTGCCGATCTCTAACTGGTTGCGGCCTCAAGGAAGCTAAAGATACGGTAGAAAAGCTGCTGGAAACTTCCTGATTCAAAGATTCAAATCAAATAACCACCACTCTAGATTTATCTACTTAACCGAGAAAAACTTTCAAAGAGATTGTTTTGATTATGCTTTTATCAACGAGGAAACAATGGCTACTCACTCTAATTTCTTTACTGGCGATCGCCGTTAATGGCTGTGATCGAACATCTCCTAGGGAAGTAGTGGTCTACGTCTCCGTTGATCGCATTTATGCGGAACCAATTTTAGAAAAGTTTTCCCAAGCAACTGGCATCAAGGTATTGCCGGTTTATGACGTGGAAGCAACTAAAACCACAGGGCTGGCCAATCGTCTGTTACTGGAAAAAAATCGTCCCCAGGCGGATGTCTTTTGGAGTGGGGAGTTTGTGCAAACCCTAATGCTTAAACAGCAAAATGTACTTGTGCCCTATACCTCCGCCAGTGGTGAACAGTTGCCAGCCCAATATCGAGATCCCCAAGGTTATTGGTACGGAGTCGGGGGACGAGCGAGGATTTTACTGGCCAACACCGAAAAGCTGGCGGAAAATCAATATCCCCAATCATTAACCGATCTGGTGTCCCTGGCCGCTGGAGGTCAACCTGTGGGCATTGCCTATCCCATTTTTGGTACCTCCGCAACCCATGCCGCGGCTCTCTATGCCCATTGGGGGAATGCCCAGGCCGAGCAATTTTATCGTTCTCTCCAAGAAAAAGGAGTGCGGGTGGTGGACGGTAATTCGGTGGTTAGGGATTTGGTAGTTAACGGTCAATTGGCGATCGGGCTGACGGATACCGATGATGCTTGTAGCGCAGTGGCCAAGGGAGAACCAGTGGAGATAATTTTCCCCGATCAAGGGCCAGGACAAATGGGAGCCTTTGTGTTGACTGGCTCTGTGGCATTAATTGCCAACGCTCCCCACCCGGAAGCGGGCCAAGCTCTGGTGGATTTTTTAATCGCTCCCAGTACGGAAGCTGAATTAATTCAACTTGGGGGCAGTCAGTTACCCCTCCATTCCAGTTCTCCAGTTTCCACCTGCCTGGAAAATTTCGTGGTCAAACCGATGGCAGTCAATCCTACCCAGGTATTTGAACAGTTGGAGACTTCTAAGCGTGATTTACAAACTATTTTTGTGCGCTGATGCGATCGCCAACTAGCTTTGGGGGGTACTGGGAAAAATTGGGGCTGATGGTTTCGGCCCTGGTTATTTTTAGCCCACTGTTGGCCCTGGTCATTGGGGCTTTCATGGGCATAATGGCAGGTCACCTGGATTGGTTGGCGCTAGCATTACCCTGGGGGCGACGGGGACATCTGCTTTGGCAAAGTATTAAATTGGCCGGAATCGTGGCGATCGCCGGCACCGTAGTGGGGGCTATGATTGCTTGTTTAGGTTGGCAATACCAGGCCGTCAGACGTTGGCGCTGGTGTCTATTGCCCTTATTATTCATACCGCCCTATATCCATGCCTTGGCCTGGTCTAAGTTAGGGACAGTATTGGGAAAAACTCTAACCCTGGTGGGTATTAATGGGGATATTCTGCCCCCTTGGTGGGGGTGTGCTGGCATTGAATTAATGGCTTGGTTACCTCTAGCGGTGGGTCTGACCCTGATTGGTTTTCTAGCTGTCCCCTTAGATCCCATAGAAGCCGCTCGGTTACTAGCCCAGGATGAACAGGTTTTGCAGAAAGTGGTGCTGCCCTTAGCCATGCCTAGTTTTTGGGCCAGTGGTGCATTGCTATTTTTATTGAGCCTCACTGACTACAGCATCCCCTCCCTGTTTGGCGTCAGTTCCTACGCCCTGGAAATTTTTGCTGAATACAGCGCCAGCAACGAACCAATACGGGCTTTTTTCCTTGCCATTCCCCTGCTCCTAATATCTGCCCTAGGAATTATTTCTCTCCAAACTCCCCTACAACAAACTCTACAAAAACGCATCCAATGCCCAGCTTGGCAAATTCCCTGGCAATGGCCCCGGTGGTTACTGACCCTCCAGGCGATCGCCGTGGGTTTAGGCCTGCTCCAGATAATTGTCCCCCTCGGCAGTTTGGTGATGATCAATTTCCAACAGGGAAAATATCCCCTTAGTACCCTAGAGTCAGCCTTCCCAGAGGTGGGGGTCACCCTCGGATTAGCTAGTTCAACGGCCATTCTTTCCCTGCCTTTAGCCTTGGCCATCAATGCCTTATTACAAAGGGAAAGTCCTTGGCAATGGCTTGTCTGGTCCCTACTCATTGGTGCCTTAGTTTTACCTGCTCCCCTAGTGGGAGTGGGGTTAATTGCCCTGGGGTATGCCCCTTGGGGTAATCCTTTTTACGGCGGCCTGGCCATGCCTATCCTTGCCCACCTAGCCCGCTTTACCCCCATGGCCGCCCTGATACTTTTTGCCCAACAACGACAATTAGACCCTGGCCTCTGGGACAGTACTTTTTTAGTGCCCGGGCCCCGTTGGCGTATTTGGCTTTATCTGCGTTTTCCCCTTTTACTTCCTGGTCTGTTGGCTGCTGCTGGGGTCGTCTTTGCCTTCAGTGCGGGGGAGTTGGGAGCAACATTGATTGTTATTCCTCCGGGCTATTCCACCTTGACCCTGCGGATTTATAACTATCTACACTACGGTGCTTCCGGGGAAGTGGCCCTTCTTTGTTTGTTCATGGTGGGGGGAGCGGCCATTGTCGGGGGATTCCTATCCATCGTTCTGCTGATGGGTTCATCTTTGCTGAGCCGGGGGAAAAAGTATGATCAGAGTTGAACAGGTGAGCAAAACCTATGGTTCCGTGGCGGTGTTACGGCAACTATGTCTAACTATTCCTCCAGGGAGAAAAACTGCCATTCTTGGCCGTTCCGGTAGCGGTAAAACCACCCTCCTGCGACTGATTGCTGGTCTCGATCGCCTGGATGGGGGAGAAATTTACCTTGGCGATCGCCAGGTTAGTTGTCCCCAGCATTATCTACCGCCCCACCAAAGGGGTATTGGTTTTGTTTTTCAATCTCCGGCTCTCTGGCCCCATCTCACTGTCCAGCAAAACATCGCTTTTGGCCTCGCCCACCTTAGCAAAACAGAGCAACAACAGCGCATTGAGCCATTGTTAGCACGATTAGCTATTGCCCCCCTGATAGATCGCTATCCCCACCAACTATCGGGAGGAGAAGCCAAACGGGTAGCCTTTGCCCGTACCCTAGCTCCCCGGCCGCCTTTTTTACTGTTGGATGAACCCCTTTCCAACCTTGATCAAAGTTTAAAAGAAGAGCTACTAACCTATCTTCAGGATTACTTAGACTTCACCCAGGCTTGTACCCTCTACGTCACCCATGATTTAGCTGAAGCCCAATTTCTAACCTCGGATATTCAGCTTCTCCGGGACGGTCAATTAGTCCCCCATTCCAATCCCTGAGCCCAGGAGGCTTTGTGAAAATGAAACCATGGCGTTTTCTGTTGCTATTGGGCATTTTTGTGATCCTCTCTGTGGAGTTATTGGGTTTAATGCGGCGCAATTTCCAATCCAAAAGACGCCCTGGTTGGCAAATAATTCGTCCCCCCCACGAAGTGTCAGCTCTGGTTTTACAGAATCAAATACTTTGGTCTGGGGGAAAAGATGGCGTGGTGGGTATTGATATCCAAAAGCGAGAAATTGTTAAAACCATCACCTGCGATCCCCCGGTTAATTTTGTCCAGGCTTTAGTTCTTGATCGACAAAACTGGCTCTGGATTGCCCATAACAAAGGACTGAGCTATTACGACGGTCAACGTTGCCAAGCTTATCAATCGGATGATTCCCGCTTCCGTGAACCCATCAATACCCTCTATCTCGATCGCCAGGGGCAGTTGTGGATTGGCACTTGGCAGGGGGCGGCGGTGAAAGAAAAAGCGGGATGGCGTTGGTTAGGAATGGCTGATGGTTTACCAGATTTAATGATTAATCTCATTGCCCAAGACTCTCAGGGGGGAATGTGGTTCGGTTCCTCTGTGGCTCCCCGGGGTGGCCTCAATTATTGTCTTAAGAAAACCTGTCAAAAATTCTCTACCAGCAATGGACTGCCCCATAATAATATTACGAGCCTCTGGATCGAGGATAGCAATAAGGTTTGGGTCGGAACTGGTTTCTTTGACCGAGGCGGAGCGGTCCAACTGGAAACTGACAGATCTGGCTGGGCAATCCGACAAACTTTAACGGCGGAAAGCGGGTTAGCCGGGGCCAAAGTGCGCTCCATTTACCAAGACCGCCAAGGGATACTCTGGTTCGGCTCGGAAAATGATGGTTTAGCCCGACGTTCTGGAAATAAATGGTTGACCTTCACCACGGCAGATGGGTTAGCCAACCAAGAGATAAAAGTCATGCTGGAAGATCAGGCGGGCAACTTTTGGATTGGTACCAAGGACGGTGTCAACTATATTCCTGCTGAACAGCTGCTGAAATTAGGAGACAAGTAACCATGGACTTTGTCGAAGCCGAGCAAATGTATTATGATTGGTGTCAGCAGTTGCAGGAGCGTCATATTTCAGCAACAGAATTTACTGCTTGGTTAGACCGTCTTCGGGTCCAGGATGACCAGGGGAACTGGTGGCGCATTGAACATCCCGGTGGTGTGTGGCTCTGTTGGAATGGCCAAGCTTGGGAACGCAAGAATCCACCTAAAGAAGCAACCGATTCACCGCCAGGAACAGCATTAACCCAACAAATGAAAGAACCCCAAAACTTGGGACAACTCCTCGGCTGGCTCGCCGGTTCGGTACTCAAAGGAATTCCCAAGCAAATAGTTTTAGGAATTTTTCTCATTGTTATTGTTTGGCTGCTTCATCTTTTTCTACTCGTTGTCGTCAATGACGGGTTTAATCTCACTGGTACCAATCCCTGGTTCGATTCCGTTTTAGTATTAGGCGGTGAGGTGATTGCAGGTAGTTTATTCTGGATTTTTACGGGAATACTATTGTCCCAATTAATACACGGTACCCTGGGGCAATATCTTAAAGCGATCACGTCTTTCCCTGCTACAGTCGTCAGTTTTTGCCAACAGAGTAGCCAGTTCAAAGCTCCTATTCTATGGTTGGGCTTTTCCGGGGCGTTGGTATTTGCCTTGTTGTTTGGCAATCTTCTGGTCAGTCTCCAGATTCTGTTATTTACCCTAGTGGCACTCCAGGAATCCACTCACTTTCTCCGCTTAGTGCTCAAACTTAGTTGGCAAGATGCCCAAAAACTGATCCGCAAGGGTAAATCTCTCCACCCTCTGACCTCTGACCAGTGCCAACAACTTCTCTCTGGTATGGCTGTGGGTTTTGGCCTAGCGGCTCTCCTTCTCTGGCTGGCTCCCTCCCTACTGCGACTATTCTTCATCGCGGCGATCGCCGTTACGTTGTGGCAATTCTTTAGCGGAAAGCGGTCAACAACTTCTGCTCTCTCCCTATTTATTATCTTCACTGCGGGGAGTTTGACATTAGGGCAAATGGAACCGGTCTGGGCCGATGACGGCGGTTGGGCTGAATGTGGTCAGAGCCTGCAAACTTGGATTCGATGTGGAGGAACTGACCAAGCTATTTTAAATAGTGGTTTAGCTGGTTTGGCAATTTGGCTCGGATGGATTTTAGGGGGTTTACAAATTCCCTCAGCTTCTGTGCCAAGCTCTGGTGTTATTTCCACCACTCCTGGTGCAACAACGTTTCCCCAAGACATTGAATATACCTATCCTGATGGACGGCACACCACCCTTGTCTATGATCCCGAAAAGGGAGGCTACATCAACATCCTCACCGGTGGTTGGATTGACCCAAATGAAATCAATGCTTGGCATCAAAATAATCTGAGCACCCATCAGCAAACTGAAGATTGGCGTCGCCGCAACGAATACCTAGAAGCAACAGGTCAGGATGTCCAGAGCCAGGCCTTAGCGACCCTTCAAGCTAAACAGAAACAGGAGAGGTCCCTCCGCGATACTTATGAAAAATTACTAGAACAAGTTCAAGACTCAGATATTAAAAATAAGGACAAGATTGAGCAATTAGTTAAGAAAGCAGCTCGTCTAGACGATAAAGGCATTCCCCAAGGAAACTTGCAATACATTCAACGCTTTATTAGTCATCAACAACAGCCCAACGCAGATTACGGAACATTCGATCAAATTTGGGATGTAACAAAGGGTACATTAACAGGGACAGGAAAAGGCGTTTTGAATGTTGTTAGTCTTGGTTTTTCCGGCGTCGTTGAAGAGCATTATGACAAGGGAGACTTATTAAGTTCTCTTAGTGGTCATACTGCTAACCTAGTCACCTTTGGAGGGTATAAAGGTTATCAAGAGGGGGGATTATCCGGTGCTGGCTATGGAATCATTAAGACCCTTGTACCTATTGAGGAATTTGGAACAGTTTTTCTTGAGAATACATCCTGGGATCAAAAAGCAGGAGCTATCGGTAGCGGTATTCTCAAATTCATTACCTTGGGCAAAGCTGGGGGGAAGCTAATCAGTTCACGACCGATTACTCCTAAAGAAATTGGCAATATTAAGTATGGCTATCATTTCACTGACCCTAAAAATACCATAGGAATTTTAAAATCTGGTCTTGAAGCTAGAGCACCAGGTAGTCATGGGACTTTTTCCAATATAGTTAGTAAAATTGCTCGACCCCTTAAAAACTGTTTTGTGGATAATGAACCTCCTAAGGCGGCCTATATGTTTGGTTCTAGTAAGCCAGGGCTAGGACGATTGGGGGACATAGATTGTAAAAACCCACCCATTGTTATTGATCTAAGTAAAATCGATCCCAAAAACCTGATGGTTCGTCCTTCCGACGGGGCCATTGTCTTTACTGGTAAAAATATTCCTCCTAGTGCCTTGAGTGCACCCAGTCAGTGGTCTCAAGTGCCAATTTCATCCACCCCTCTTCAGGCTCAGCCGCTCGCCAATCTACCCCAAGCATTAACCCAGGGAGGCAGGGGATTATATACAAACAATGCCGCCCAACAAGCCTTTCAAGACCTATACAAAAAATAGTATTTAGCTTTAGTTCAATCAATAACAATTCGAAGACCTGAATGGAGTCTGAACGCATTATGACAACCAATATCTCTCCTATTTTCCAACAGACTCTCTCAAGACAAGATTGGACTATTCAAGAAGCTTTGATCCGCTCGGGTTCTTTACCTACTCATCCGACCCTGATCGGCAACGATTGGTCAGAAGCACTTAAAGCTATCTTGTTTTCTCCGGTGGAAATGTTGGTCATTACAGGCGCTTTGGATAGTTTTGCCCTAGCTCGTTACCATCTCATCTCCCAAGAATCTAACCAAGGAACCACTTGGGTTTCTGCCGTCTCCGATGCTGAAGAAGCCATGCATCTTTCTTTTCCTTATACCTTTGAGGATTTGGTAAAGCTTTTAGATGCCTCCTTAGATTTTGATGGAGCCTCAGCCCCTCTTGATTCATCCTTTACAGTCGATCTCGCCGAATTTTCTGTGTTATTGTCAGTGGCGGACATCCTCAAAACCCAACAATTAGAAGCCTTGCTGGCCCGTTCTCCTGGGCCTGCCCAAGCATTTACATTGGGGGATATTCATAAAACTTTGCAACTGGGGTTACAAACCCAGGACACCCACTGGTGGGTAACAACTGGTCAAATTTTGACCCCCTTTCCTTTGGTTACCGAGTTACCCCATCTTACCCAGGCTCTGGAAAAACTGGTACAGAAAAATTTTTTAGCTATTCGTGAGCATGGATATTTGCCGGCTCTCTGTGGGGACTTTCTCGGTAGTCTGCTAATGCCCCTTTCCTCTGCTTCTGTTACCTTACTCCATAAAACCCCAACAGGAATTCTCCGAGAAGCAGATACGGTTTTAGGAATACGGACTGCCACAGCTTTTTGGACGTTGAATTTCCGCATGGGGGAAGAATTTCCGTTGATCGATGTTGTCTCTGCCCCTGCCCTATTGTTTTTAACCTACATTAATGAACTACAGTCTCTCTATCAGCAGGCTGCTTTCCACAGTGCTTCGCCGCTGTCGAATAAGACAGAGCCTTTGTCTGGACTCTCAACCCCCGACTATTGCCAAGCTTGTCATCAATCTTTACAGGAAGGAGATAAATTCTGTACCCATTGTGGTGCGCCCGTTGCGGTAATGGAACCGCCAAAACCCCAAACCTGTCCCCAGTGCGGCCACACTCCCACCCCCGGAGCCAAATTCTGTGGGAATTGTGGCTTTGTCTTGGGGGACAAATCCTAATCTTCCCCGGAGATGAATTGCTGCAATTGCGGTAAAACTGCTTTAACGGTTGCTAACATACGATGGGGGACTAAAATGTTGCCATCAAAACTAGCTGTGATGCTACCCCGGGGGGCCAAGGTTTCGATACGCAACCAGGTCAGAGCACCTTCATCTAGGGTAATCCCTTCAAGGCGATCGCCAATGGCATCAGCTCGAAAATATTGACGGTTATAATAAATTTCCCCTGGAGCTAGCACCACCCAAACAGGCAAATCGGTTCGATATAATTCCCGGTTGGTGGATTGGTTCAAACCAGTGGCTATGGGAACCAATATTTTGCCAAAAATGTGTCCAGCAAGAGCACCGATCGCCGCCCCTGGCACGGCCCCCACAAAGCCTTCCACAGAACCAAGGACAGTACCGAGCAAAGTTCCCACCCCAGCAAAAAAGGGGACTGCACAGCCGGCCATTTCTTGCATATCCTCGGCGGATTCACTGAATTGGGCCTGTCGAAGCTGTTGCCATTCATCGGGGCTATAACGCCAACGGATCAATGGCCGCTCACTAAGGATAAATTCCCTCGCCTGGGATACATTACCCCAAAGCTGTCCAAGAAAAATTAGCAATGTGAATAAAAATAGCAGAAAAACCAGTAGGGCCGCATAGGGCCAATCGTTGGCATCAATGGCCATGCCGAAGATAAAAAGTCCCAGGGGCAGAACCGTCAGCAATCCAAGCACAGGAATTGCGCCCCAAAAAGGATGATTGGTCAAACTGGGTAAATCTTGCCCATTGCCAGAGAAGACCATTTGCTCTGGGGCTGGGGCTTGCACTGTTTGAGCCTGAAAAAGATCCATCGATGGCAAGGATGAATTAAACCGAGTACCGCAAAAGGAACAATAGCGATTTGCGGCATCATTTTCTTGTCCGCAAACGGGACAGATTGGTGACATATTTTTGGGCATGCTCTCTCTCCTTACTTTCGGCTCCTAACCCTAAGCTTCCCCTAGGGAATACTTTGAGTCACCTCCCCGGTTTGGCGATCGACGTTATACCAACCAAACGTGGCTGTATGATCCGGTTCTCTAGGGTTATTAACAGATTCATAAGCCCGAATTAGGTATTGTTGCGGGGTGGTTTCCACAATTTCTAGAAGAGTCTGATTCTGTGGGGCTTCCTGTTGAACTCTTTGCATCCAATCCGCAATCTCTGGCCAAGCAATCAAAAGCTCTAAGGCTTGCCGTTCCGTTAAAACATTTTCATCCATATTAAGGGAATTATCCCTTGAGTTAGATGGACTATCCAAATCATTAATTCCTTTTACCCTCTGCCCCACTCCCACTTGTAGTTCACTGTTGGGGGGAAGAACAGTAACAATAATCTGGTCTTTATTCTGATTTAGTTCCACTGTTATCGGGATAGTTACACCGTCTTCAACTGCACTGCCCTCTAGTTTTCGGCCATTGAGTGTAGGGAATTCCACGCGATCGCCTTCAGCCTCAACGACAATGACATTTCCTTCCAAGCTCATGGTAAAAATAGCTTCCTCGCCTTCCCCCGGCGCCCCTTCCATGACCATCCAGACGCCAACAAAATCTTCTAAACTTACGGCATTGGCATCAACGGGAGCCACCGTCGGAGTAGGGGAAGTAACAACGGGGGAACTGGTATTGGTGGGCAAAATTTTTACTAGCCATTGATTCCATTGGGGCAGATTGAACGCTCCCAACCACCAAAGTCCCCCTAATACAACGACAGAACTAAATAACAGGAAAAAAGGAATCCAAGGAGTTACCCCTCTTTTATAGGATGGAACTTCATCGACATTAAAGGTGGGAGGGGGAGGAGGCAATGGGGACAATGGTGGTCCAGAAAAGGAAGGTGGCTCCGACGTCAAGGCAACGGGACATCCACAGGATTCACAGAAACGAACCTGGGGGCTAAGGCGGTTGCCACAATTAGTACAAAAAATGGGAGTAGTCATAGGTGAAAACCCCGACTATAGAATTAGAAAAATTTAACTTTTTATCCGAACTTTATTCGTTCATGTTCTCCAAATAACTATCAAAATAATTGGAAAAAATTAAATTATCTGGTCGTTGGTCACCGCTCCCTAAATACCTGGCCATTGTAAAGACAGCGAATGTGAATTTGCGGTTTGGTTTGCATATTCCAAATGCAATTTTCTTCCGCTTGTTGGAACGTATAACCTTGGGCGTCGGCACCAGATACTAATTCCCCATCAAAATATAGTTCATACCCAGGAGAGTTACTAGGAGGGCGATCGCCGAAGACCTGGCTATTGTAGAGACAGCGGATATGCATTTGGGGTTTGGTTTGCATATTCCAAGTACAATTTTCTTTCGCTTGTTGGGATGTATAATCCTGGGCGTCGGGGCCAGACACTAATTCCCCATCAAAATATAATTGATAGCCCTGAGCACCAGAAGAATTTGGGGAAGAACCGCAGGTAAGATCAAGTTTGCGGCAATTTCCCGCCTGATCGCATTCCCACTGGGGACAAATCTCCTGATCTTCATCAAAGGGAGAAGACCAAACAACATTGGGTATGAGAGTTAGTAAGGCAGTGGCGATCAATAGAGGCTTATGGTTGATTCGCATTGTTTTGCTCCTGAAATTTTCGGCAAATACAAATACTTCGCTCTTCTAGCCCTATCAACCATTTTAACGACAAATTGATGGGGCAATGATTAACAAATAATGAATAAATTTTATGTTTTTCAAGATGAAAATTTGAAAATTTGATTTCCTTATATTTCTACTATAGAAGACTAATGTAATTAGATCTAAAATTTGCAAGTATAAAAATCAGCAAATAGTTATATTGTTAATAATTCAATGACCCAATAACTCGTACTGTTATCTACGTGGTGAAAGCCAAAAAGACGAACAGTTTAGCCTCCTCCTCCTCGGCGATCGCCAAGCGAAATGTCATGGGAGATGTTCAGATTGAGCATTTTTTTCTAAAAGCCCTTGCTAAAACAAACCACATGTGCAGGGTGTCCCCAATGTTGACTAAATTCAGCGGACTTAAAACCTATTTTTTCCCTGGGTTGCTAGGTTTGCCCGCCGTTTTGGGCAAGCTTGTATAAGCAGATACTGTTAATTGGGTCAACTTTTTGTTACATTTATTTACAATTTATCGTTTACAATTGAAAGGTAGTCGCCTTGGAGGGCAACAGCTATGAAACCTGAATCCTTCGATCTCACCATTGAACAAATGTTTGAGTTCCGTCGCATGCAGGATGCCACCGCCAACATCAGCCAGGAGCAAGCCCTGGAACTTTTGGTCCAAGCCTCTCGACTGTTGATGATCAAATCCAACGTCATCCGGGACTTAATGCGCCAGGCTCCCCTGGAGCCCCTAGGTTAGGTACAGGCAGGCAAAAAAATTAGCTTGCTGTCTTAGCCATTAGTTACAATTTTTGACCGCCCCATTCTTTCAGGAGTGCGATCGCCATGATCAACAACGAAGCCTTTAACCTATCCTTAGAGCAGAAATTTCAACTGCAGTGTTTGCAACAGGAATATCAAGAACTAGACCGGGAGCAGACCGTTAACTATTTACTAGAAACCATGCAACAAATCATGGTGCGGGATAACCTGATCCGGGATTTGATGAAAAATTCCCTCCTCCCCTAGCACAACTCTGGGTTTAAGCATCAAGCAGGGCTCTAACGGAAACCTTCGACAAAATTAAACGATCTGACCACCTTGCTTGACCGGCCAGAGAGCATCTTAACTATTGACGATGACTGTCAACAATTATCGAAAATCAACAACCCCTACTCCTCACAGTTGATTGTATGTTGTTACCCACTGTCATTCGTTTTTATTGCTTTCCTCTCTCTTTCCTTTCTAGCGGGCAGCCTGCATCTGGCGATGGCGCTGGGCTACCTGCCAACATTCCGTCACCAAATTGTGCCAGGGGACCAGGACACTAAACTCAACCCCCACCTGTTCCCCGGTGGCTTGGAACATTAATTTAGTACACTTTACTTCATCCCGTGCCTGTCGTACCCGATCCAGTAACTCTTGTTGTTGCTCTGGGGTGAAAAAGGCTAAACGCTGGCTTTCTAGTAGCTGGCAGGAGCGGCTAAACCAGTGCTCAAAATCTCCCAACAGGGGCTCTAAGATAGTTTTGAGCAGTTCTTTTTCGTCTGGTTGGGGATTGGTCATGGTAGTGAGACTAATCTTAGTCAAATGTTAAATAAAGTTTTCTGAGAATATTCTTTACATTTGTTTATATTTTAACCGGAATTGTTCAGATTATGCCAGGGGAGGGCTACTCCAAACCAATAGGGCGATCGCCAACTGACTGCCCCAAAGTAAGAAGGTAAATAGGAGTAGTAATAAATACATCCAGGGTTGGGAAAGGGGGCGCACATCCTGGGTGTCAATGCCCGTATGGTCGCTCACCAGTTGGGTTAGCCGATTAAAGCCCGCCACCCGCATGGGTAGCAGATAGGCCCTATCTTTCGACTCTGTGAGGAAATAGTAAACCAAGCCCCCCTGGCCTGTGGTGCGACATTTCAATGCGGTGACATCTGCCCAAGATAATTGCCAACCGGACCGAAAAAATTTGGGTACCCAGCGGGGATAACGCACCGCAATTCCCTCTCCATTCAGCACCACCTGTTCCGCCAAGGCAGCTACTAAAGCAACTAAGCCTCCCATCAGTCCAACGGTTAACAATAGGGTAAGTACTGCATTTCCTTGGGTGAGTTGGGCCAAAATGGGCAGGGGAACTGTCAGAGCTAGGTAGAGATTGACCAGGGTGATTTTAATCAGGGGAGAAAGGGGAAATACGTCCCGGCGGTCATTAACAAGGGCATTAGAGGGGGATGGTTGGGACAAAGTAGATGGCATAAAAAGCTAAGGTCAAGCAAGGTTAAGAATGGTATGCTCTAGGCGAGGCAACAGCTTGGGTTAATAGTCGACAATGGCCACGCAACAAACAATTTTGGTCACCGGAGGGGCGGGTTACATCGGCTCCCATGGGGTGCTTGCCCTACAACAGGCGGGCTTTGACGTCCTTATCTACGATAACCTCAGCTACGGTCACAAGGAACTGGTGCAACCCCTGGGGGTGGAATTGGTAGTCGGCCACACTGGCGATCGCCAAAAACTAGACCAACTTTTTGCCACTAGAGATATTGCTGCTGTCATGCATTTTGCCGCCTTCATCGCTGTGGGAGAATCGGTGCAAAAGCCGGACATTTATTACCAAAACAACGTAGTGGGTACCCTCACCCTCCTGGAAGCCATGCTAGCGGCGGGCATTAAGAAATTTGTCTTTTCCTCCACCTGTGCGGTCTATGGCATGCCGAAGGAAATTCCCATGACGGAAAGCCATCCCATTGATCCCCTCAGTCCCTATGCCGCCAGCAAACGCATGGTGGAACAAATTTTGGCTGACTTTGACCAAGCTTACGGCTTCAAATCAGTTATTTTTCGCTACTTTAATGCTTCCGGCGCAGACCCCCAAGGACGCTTAGGAGAAGACCATAACCCCGAAACCCATCTAATTCCCCTGGCCCTGTTGACAGCTTTGAAACAACGTCCCCAACTTTCCGTTTTTGGTACTGATTATGACACCCCCGACGGCACCGCCCTACGGGATTACATCCATGTCTGTGACCTGGCGATCGCCCATGTATTAGGCTTGCAATACCTGCTAGAAGGAGGGGAAAGCAATATCTTTAACCTCGGTAATGGCAACGGCTTTTCCGTACGTCAAGTAATTGAAGTTGCCAAAGCGGTGACGGGATTAGATATTCCCTATCAACTATGTCCCCGCCGTCCCGGTGATGCCCCCATCCTGGTCGGTAGTAGTGCTAAAGCGCGGGAAATCCTTGGCTGGAATCCCCAGTACCCTGACTTACATACCATCATTGACCATGCCTGGCAGTGGCACCAAAGGCGCCATGGAGATTACAAAAAAAAGCAATAAAATTTGAGGAGTTTGAAAACCGCAGGACAAGGCCAGTGTGATGTGCTGCCCACCTGATTTTGGTACGATGGGAGACTGTTTTGCCCCCCTAATCATCCTCCAAATAGTTAGACATTATGCTGAGAGCTGGAATTGTTGGTCTGCCCAATGTGGGAAAATCTACCCTCTTTAACGCCCTGGTGGCCAATGCCAAGGCTGAAGCGGCCAACTTTCCCTTCTGCACCATTGAACCCAATGTGGGGGTGGTGTCTGTACCGGACGATCGCCTGGAGAAATTGGCAGAGATTTCCCAATCGGTCAAGGTAGTTCCCACCCGGATGGAATTTGTCGATATTGCCGGTTTGGTAGCAGGGGCCAGCAAAGGGGAAGGCCTGGGAAATCAATTCCTGGCCAATATCCGGGAAGTGGATGCCATTGTCCATGTGGTGCGCTGTTTTGATGACGATGACATCATCCATGTGGCAGGTTCTGTCGACCCGGTGCGGGACGTGGAAGTAATTGATCTGGAGTTGGTGCTGGCGGATTTAGCCCAGGTGGAAAAAAGACTGGAACGCAGTCGCAAGCAAGCCCGGGGCAATAAGGATTTGTTGGAAGAAGTGACTATTTTGGAAAGATTGGTCACTGCCCTCAATGAAGGCATCCCGGCTCGGCGGGTGGGGTTAACGGCGGAAGAACAGGAATTAATCAAGTCCCTGGGTTTACTGACCCTTAAACCGATTATCTATGCCACCAACGTCACCGAAGATGATTTGGCCGGGGGCAATGATTGGGTGGAACAGATCAAGGCGATCGCCGCTAAGGATGAAGCCAAAGTGGTGGTGATTTCAGCCCAGGTGGAATCGGAACTAATCGAATTACCAGAGGAGGAGCGGCAAGACTTTTTGGCTAGCTTAGGCGTGACCGAAGGGGGATTGAAATCCCTTATTCGAGCTACCTATGAATTACTGGGGCTACGCACTTACCTGACCACGGGCCCCCAGGAAACCCGAGCTTGGACCATAATCAGCGGCATGAAAGCTCCCCAAGCGGCCGGGGTAATTCACACCGATTTTGAACGGGGTTTTATCCGGGCGGAAACCGTGGCCTATGAAGATTTAATTAGCTGTGGCAGTATGCAGGGAGCCAAGGAAAAGGGATTGGTGCGCAGTGAAGGCAAAGAATATGTGGTACAGGAAGGGGATGTGCTGCTCTTCCGCTTCAACGTTTAAAAAGGTTATCCGAGGAAAACATTAATCCTATCCCTAGGCCGATTCTGGTCTAAACCTCTGGGGGCAATTCCAACGGTAGGGGGCCCAACAGTCCTTTGCGGAAATCGTTCAGCAATTGCACTGCGGCCCTTTCCCGATCGCCGTTATGGCGGGCATCAGCTAGGGCAATTAAATATAAATCCCCATTCATGGCTTCCGGCAGTACCTGATAACGTTGCGTCAACGCCGACCCCAGGGATAAATCCAGCAAGAGATCCACCATGGCGATCGCCACCGCCTGATTTTCGTAGGCCGCCTCACCAATGTCTTCACAAATGGCCAGCTTGAGGGCATTGGCCTGATTTTCCAGCTTGAGGGGAATCACCCCAGGGGAATCAAGCAATTCCAAACTGTCGGAAATACGAATCCACCGTAACTGCCTGGTCACCCCCGCCCGTCGGGCACTCTCTACCACCTTACGCCCTAGAAGTCGGTTAATTAATGCAGATTTACCTACGTTGGGAAATCCCATTACCACTGCTCGCACTGGCCGTGGTTGCATGCCCCGTCTTTGCCTTCTTTCGTTAACTGCCTTACCAGCTTGCTGGGCCGCTTTACTAATGGCCTTAACCCCGGTGCCCTGCTTCGCATTGGCGTAATACACCGTTTGATTTTGCTGGCGGAACCACGTTAACCACTGCTCTTGCAACTCCGGCGTGATCATGTCCACCCGGTTGAGAATGATTAATTTGGGCTTTTCTCCCACCCAGAGGGGCACATCGGGATGCTGGGACGCTAGGGGAATGCGGGCATCAATTACTTCCAGCACCACATCAACTTTATTTAACTGCTCCCGGAGTTGTCTTTCCGCTTTAGCAATGTGCCCGGGATACCACTGGATTAAGGCCATGAGTTGTTTACTTTGTTTACTGACGAGAGCTTCTGGGGGCTAAGCTCCCATCCCTAACAGCTTGCCACATCGCCGCCGGAAGTTACGTCCCCCTTGGGCGATCGCTAAAAATCAGTGGATAAACACTAGTTTTAAATTAGGTTTTTTAGACCATTATCACAATCAACTGCAGCAACCCAATTGCCCTCCACCATTTTTTGCCTTAACCCCTTGACCGGCCATGGGTTCAGCCCGGCTTAACATTTCTTAATAATTTTAGTTGCTATAAATTCTCATTTATGCCCCTATAATAATTCGGGAGTAAGTGCTAAAGATTCTCAACTACTCCATCAGTGGTTTGAGCTTAGTCCTAGGGAAAGATTGGCGATCGCCGTTGTGGTTAAGCCAGAATAGGTCTCGGGTGGACAGAGAACGCTTTATTCTTTGCCTCCATGGCGGCATCCCACCTAGGTTTCTCGGCACTTATTGCCATAATTTATTATTTGTCGTCTCAATTAAGGAGGCAATTCTGTGCAAACCTATGGCAACGACACCGTTCAATACGAATGGTGGGCCGGCAATGCCCGTTTCGCTGATCAGTCTGGGCTTTTTATTGCGGCCCATGTGGCCCAGGCGGCTTTAACAGCATTTTGGGCCGGCGCCTTTACCCTGTTTGAAATTTCCCGATTTGATCCCACCCAGGCAATGGGAGACCAGGGATTGATTCTACTGCCCCATTTGGCTACCCTCGGTTGGGGTGTGGGCGATGGCGGACAAATTTTGGATACCTATCCCTACTTTGTCATTGGTAGTATTCACCTGATTGCTTCAGCGGTACTGGGGGCTGGGGCTTTGTTTCATACCCTGCGGGCCCCCGCTGACCTAAGCACCCTCCAGGGCCAGGGTAAAAAATTCCATTTCACGTGGGAAAACCCCCAGCAACTGGGCATGATTTTAGGTCATCACCTCTTATTTTTGGGTGCTGGAGCTCTCCTGTTAGCCGGCAAAGCGATGTATTGGGGTGGACTGTACGATGCCACCAGCCAAACGGTGCGCCTAGTCAGTCAGCCAACATTAGATCCTTTGGTTATTTATGGTTATCAAACCCATTTTGCCAGCATCAGTAGCCTAGAAGATCTGGTGGGGGGACATATTTTTGTTGGTTTTCTGCTCATCGGTGGAGGCATTTGGCACATTCTGGTGCCCCCTCTGGGTTGGGCTAAAAAAGTTCTGCTCTTTTCCGGGGAAGCGATTTTGTCCTACTCCCTGGGGGGCATTGCCCTAGCTGGATTTGTGGCGGCCTATTTCTGTGCAGTCAACACCCTGGCCTATCCGCCAGAATTTTACGGCCCGCCTTTGGCAATTAAATTAGGCATTTTTCCCTATTTTGCCGACACCGTGGAACTGCCCATGCACGCCCACACCAGCCGGGCTTGGTTAGCCAACGCTCACTTCTTCCTGGCCTTTTTCTTCCTCCAAGGTCACCTCTGGCACGCACTGCGGGCTTTGGGTTTTGACTTCAAACGGGTCGAACAAGCGTTTGATTCCTTACAAACCTAGTCATTAGCCATCAGCTTTTCCTCTCTTAAGCAAGCATCGGGGTTTACTTTGCCTAGCTCTGCCAGCCTGAAATTAAGACTCCATTGCTAAGTAACGGTAAACCTCTTTTCTTTTTATTACCTTGCCTAAGTTAATGAATTTTCACTCTCCCATTGCCTAAAAAATTATGGATCATCCTCACACTTGTTTGTGCTGTTGCCATTGTCTTTTGCGGCATTTACACCAAGGAAATTTGGTTTGGTATTGCTGTCAGTGTCGCCAAATGCAGGCGATCGCCAACGATGGCATCAGTCCCCTTTCCTTCAACACTTCGGAACTACTAAACCAAGCCCTACTGAACGGTTAAGGGTTTCCCAAAATTATTTCCACGAAAACAAATTAAGCTTAGTAACTTTCCAGTAATCATGACAAAAATTGGACTTTTTTACGGTACTCAAACCGGCAACACTGAAACCATTGCTGAACTGATTCAAAAAGAAATGGGCGGCGATAGTGTGGTCGATATGATGGACATATCCCAGGCTGATGTTGATGATTTTAAGCAATATAGTTGCCTGATTATCGGTTGTCCCACCTGGAATGTGGGGGAACTCCAGAGTGATTGGGAAGGCTTTTATGACCAACTAGATGAAATTGATTTCAATGGCAAAAAAGTAGCCTATTTCGGTGCGGGAGACCAGATTGGTTATGCTGACAATTTTCAAGATGCCATGGGTATTTTAGAAGAAAAAATCAGTGAATTAGGCGGTAAAACAGTAGGGTTTTGGCCTACCACTGGCTATGATTTTGACGGCTCAAAAGCAGTAAAAAATGGGCAATTTGTGGGTCTAGCCTTGGACGAAGACAATCAACCAGAGTTGACAGAATCAAGAGTAAAGATGTGGGTAAGTGAAGTTAAACCAATTTTGCAATCCTAGGTAACCTAAGCTTTTGCCGGCTGATCACTACCAAGATCCCAATAGTTCATTGACACTGACAATAATTAATGTTGCTTGAACTTATCTTGAAAATCTGATCTTTTGTCAGGGTTGTTTCTAGCTCTGCCCGGTTTTGATCAACCTGCAAATAATGCTGACTCGAATAATTTACTTGCTACTCTTCACTTCATTTAATTTTTTGTCTAAGAATCTCCCCCCAGCCGGACTCCTACCATGACAAACCAGAATATGCCCCCGGAAACACCTATCATTTGGCTCAATTTTAGCCCTGCGTTAAGGCGTTTTGATCGCCCCTTACTGCGGCAATTAAGCAAAAGTCAGGCTATTTTGCAATGGGATTATCATCAAACTGCTGACGAACCCAATTGTCTAACAGTGGGATTAGATTTAATCGGAGAATACCTGGAAAATTTTCACCAACCTGTCCATTTAATTGGTCATAGCACCAGTGGATTGTTAGCTTTATTGTACGCCCGACAATGTCCCGAAAAAGTCCGTTCCCTCTCCCTACTCTCCGTTGGTGTATATCCTGCCCTCGACTGGCAAGCCCATTATTACGGCCAATTTGATGCCATGCGTTACAGCCGTCATTTGCTCCTTGGTCAAATGGCCCACCATCTATTTAATTGTCGTTCCCTACGTCAAACCAAAACCATTGTTAATATTTTGGAAAATGATCTATTAACTTCTATTTCTCCCCACAGTTTGTATAAACAATTGGTCATTTTGCCCAACCACATTGCCGTACCTCTTTTGGTGGCGGTGGGGGAAGCAGACGGCATCATTGATACTAGTTTATTTAATGGCTGGCAACGGTGGAAAAAACCTGGCGATCGCCTTTGGTTATGTCCTGGGGGAAAATACTTTTTTCAGTTTGAGCATCCAGAAATAACCGCATTCCAACTACAACAATTTTGGCGATCGCTCCAGGGTCAGGAAGCCTCTTCTTCCACTTCTTTGCTGGCTTAGGTTGGCCCAGTTTAGCCCCAGTTTGCTCTATTCTCTTGGTTGCAACCAACGCAGAGACTATAAAATGTGAGGTGCCGACGGTTGTCAACTTCAGGAGTATTGTCCATGTCAGTCCAAAACCTGAGTAAACAAGATGTAGCCGCCCTTACTGCCGAGGATGTGGCCCAATTGGCCCAAAGACTGGAAAACGATGATTACACCGATGCTTTTGAAGGGCTGAAGGATTGGCATCTCCTACGGGCGATCGCCTTTCAGCGGGAAGACTTGGCGGAACCGTATCTTTACCTGCTGGATAATGAAACCTATGACGAAGCTTAGGGTTAGGAACCCATGGTGAAGGGGAAACGCATCCTAATTGGGGTGGGTGGCGGCATTGCGGCCTACAAAATTTGTGAGGTGGTGTCCCAACTATTCCAACAAGGGGCGGAGGTGCGGGTAATCCTCACTGCTGAAGGGGAGAGATTTGTTACTCCTTTGACCTTTACCACTTTGGCTCGCCATCCAGCCTACTGCGACGCAGACTTTTGGCAACCCATCCATCATCGTCCTTTGCACATTGATTTGGGGGAATGGGCGGATATTTTCCTGATTGCTCCCCTCACGGCCCACACTTTGGCGAAACTAAGCCACGGTTTTGCCGATGATTTACTCAGCAATACGGTGTTAGCCTCCAGTTGTCCGATCCTTTTAGCCCCCGCCATGAATACGGATATGTGGGAGCAGGAAGCGGTGCAAAGGAATTTACAACAATTGCTGGGCGATCGCCGTTACCATTTGTTGGCCCCCAATGGGGGGCTGTTGGCCTGTGACCGCCGGGGGGTGGGGCGTTTGGCGGAACCAGCACAAATTATGCATCGACTGCAAGCATTGTTGTTCACCGGAGGTCAGGAAGATTTACGGGGTAAAAGGATTCTTATCACCGCTGGGGGCACCCAGGAATATCTCGATGCAGTGCGGTTTATAGGTAATCCGTCCACCGGCAAAATGGGTTTAGCCCTGGCCCAATCGGCCGGCGATCGGGGGGCAACGGTGACTCTCATCCATGGCCCCATAGGGGATTTGTCCATACCCATGGGAGTAACAAATATAGCAGTGGTTAACGCAGAGCAAATGGAGCAAGCCCTCCTTGAACAGGCTCCCTTAGCGGATTGGATTATTATGGCCGCCGCCGTAGCGGACGTTAAACCAACCCAAATTGTGACGGGCAAAATGGCTAAACAGGATTTACCCGATAGTTTACCGTTAGCCCCAGTGCCGGATTTAATTGCCCAGGTGAGCAAACAAAAACGGCCCCATCAATTGCTAGTAGGTTTTGCTGCCCAAGCGGGAGATATTGTTACCCCAGCCAAAGAAAAGTTGCAGAGAAAAAATCTGGATGTAATTGTTGCCAATCCCATTGATCAGCCCCAATCAGGGTTTGGCACCGACAGTAATCAAGCGGTAAT
The DNA here is from genome assembly GCF_010222815.1 of Synechocystis sp. CACIAM 05. Lineage (GTDB taxonomy): Bacteria > Cyanobacteriota > Cyanobacteriia > Cyanobacteriales > Microcystaceae > Synechocystis. Next base: position 1,688,410 of record NZ_CP019225.1, read on the forward strand.
TATTGACCGCCACGGTTCCCAAACGGCGATCGCCCCTTGTTCAAAGTTGGCCATGGCCCACCGCATTTGGCAATATCTGTTGGAACGGATTTGAAAAGCCCCCCTGACCCCCCAAATTTGGGGGGAAACACAGTCAAAGTCCCCCAGTATTGAGGGATTTAGGGGGCAAAATAAGACTTTGCAAACAGGCTCTTAGAACGGATTTGAAAATTGTGAATGATCCATTAGGACAAAGATTTTTGATCTAACCAATCTAGGGTGCGGTGGATAGCCCAATTTTCGTCGGGGTCATTGTTTTCCTGCCGACAACGAGCATTGGCGATGTAACCTACATGGCCGCCCCTGGGAGTTAGCTGTAAATCCACGCCGGTAAATTGGTCTTGTAAACTGGGTAATTCCTTGGCTATGGCTGGGTGGAACAGAGGATCATCGGCGGCGTAGAGCAATAGGGTGGGTTTAACAATTTTGCTCAACAAAGGCAAAGCGCTACTGGCTTCGTAATAATCTTCCACAGAAGCAAAGCCCAGGCGATCAATTACTAAATTGTGGTCAAAGCCCCAAATGCTCTGGGCCCGTTTAATGGCTTGGGCATCAAACACCCCCGGATGGTAACGATGCAATTGCCACGCTAACTCCTTCAACTTGTTGGCGATCGCCTTTTCCAAATATCGTCCCACTGGATGACTTGTTAAATAATTGAGGGAGCGCTGGGAATCAAGGCTAGGGCAAATGGCCATAGCTCCCCCAATGTCTGCAGGAGAAAAGGAAGCTAACATTGCATTGTTGTTACCCCAATCTTCCAAAGTTTGCCCCTTATATACTCCCCAGAGGGAAAGTTGACCCCCCAGGGAATAACCCCCAAACCAAAAGGGGCCGGGGTAACCCAAAGCCTTTGCTTGGGCGGCTAAATAAACAAAATCTTCCCCTTCATATAAACCGTCGGAGGTGAGGGTAGGGGAGAGTTCCGCCGTTTTACCGTGGGCGCGCCAGTCAAACAAAATTACGCCATAGTTGCGTTCATAGGCCCAGCGTCCCCATTGTCGCAAAAAGCCTTGATCTTCCAGGGAACCAGTGATGCCATAGGTGGCAATTAATGTCCCCTTAGCTTGGGAAGGAATGGGCGATCGCCAAACATGGAGGGGCACTCCTTGGGAGCCGGTCATTACTTGGCTGATGTATCCAGGTTCCTGACTCTGGGCTGAGTTTAAGCAACGCTGATTGGCCACAAAGGCGGTGAAGATGGTCATGGCCAAACCCGATGACAGATACCAAGGGGGAGTAAACCGGGGCCAAGCTTGACACTTTTCGGATGGGGCCAACAAAGGCGATCGCATAAATTGAAGTTTAGTTAAGGGCTATGCAATCCAACCGGCTAAGGAATGGGAATGGCATCAATCTGTAATTTAACCTTTTCGTCGGGATAGCTGGCTAAACGGATCGACACACTGCGCACCGAATCTGGCAGCGGGCCAAATAACTCGATGGTGCCTTTATACGCTTGGCGATCGACGGGTAAGGAAGGAGGCAAAGAATCAGTAAAGGAACTCAATAAATTATTATCCTGGTCTCTGACTTCCAAAAAACTATACAAAAACTCCACTTCCTCCGAGCCATTATTCTGTAAGCTCACCGCCAACTGCAGTGTACGGCGATCTTGGGTAATATTCTCCACCCGCATCAAGACCCCTTGATTTTTGTCGCTGACTAGGGGGCTTGCAGCATTAGAATCTAAGACTTTTTTTCCGTCTCCGTCTCCACTTCAGACTTTTCTTGTCCCTGGTCTGCGTTGGCAGAGTTGGTTTCCCCCTTGGGTAGTTTCTGTTGTTTCTTAATATATGCCCTAGTATCTTTCGCCACCTGTTGAATATTGACGGGCTCAAACTTGGCACCGGATTCCGACCCATCTGTGGGTTTTTCCCCTGGTTCATCCCCAGGCGGGATAATGAACTGCTCCATGGGGTTACTGGGCGGTTGCACAACCCCTTCCAGGGCCGCATCCCCCAATTTATAGCTAATAAAGGCCGTAGCTCCCATGCCAGCCAACACCGCTAGGAAGAGGGCTAGGGGACTGAAGACAAAATCACCAAAATTAAATTTAGAGCGACGCTTAGCTTTAACGACCTTATTAGCCATGGGAAAAGGGAGAAAAACTTAATTAAAACTGGGCAACGTCACCTAGCGGTCCACCGATCCCATGATAATGTCGATGCTACCGAGGATCGCCATGATGTCTGCTACCTTCACCCCCTTGAGGATGTGGGGCAGAATTTGCAGATTGTTGAAGTCCGCAGAACGGATTTTCCAACGCCAGGGGAACACATCGTCATTGCCTTGAATGAAGATACCCAATTCTCCCTTACCGCTTTCCAAGCGCACGTAATGTTCGCCGGCAGGAATCTTAAAGGTGGGAGCAACTTTTTTGGCAATATACTGGTATTGGAAATCATTCCATTCGGATTTTTTGCCTTCTTGGAGTCGTTTAGCTTCCAGATTTTCGTAGGGGCCACCAGGCATGGCTTTGAGGGCCTGACGAATGATCTTAACCGACTCCCGCATTTCCCGAATTCTGACTAGGTAACGGGCAAAACAGTCCCCAGCGGTTTCGTACTGCACTTCCCAATCAAGCTCGTCGTAGCACTCGTAATGATCCACCTTACGCAGGTCCCATTTCACCCCGGAACCTCGGAGCATGGGGCCCGATAATCCCCAGTTAATGGCTTCTTCCCTGGTCACAGTGCCCACCCCCTCCACCCGGCGACGGAAAATGGGGTTGTTGGTAATTAGTTTTTCGTACTCGTCAACCTTGGGCAAAAAGTAGTCACAAAAGTCCTCGCATTTATCATTCCAACCGTAGGGCAGATCCACAGCTACCCCACCAACGCGGAAATAATTATTGTTGATCAACCGCATGCCAGAAGCAGCTTCCCACAGATCATAGATCATTTCCCGTTCCCGGAAAATATAAAAGAAGGGAGTTTGGGCCCCCACGTCCGCCATAAAGGGACCAAGCCAAAGTAAATGGTTGGCGATGCGGTTCAGTTCCAGCATTATCACCCGGATATACTGGGCCCGCTTGGGAACTTCAATGTCGGCTAGCTTTTCTGGAGCATTGACAGTAATAGCTTCGTTGAACATACCAGCGGCGTAGTCCCAACGACTAACGTAGGGAACATACATAATATTAGTACGACTTTCAGCGATCTTTTCCATGCCCCGATGCAGATAACCAATCACCGGTTCACAGTCCACCACGTCCTCCCCATCCAGGGTCACAATCAAACGTAACACCCCGTGCATAGACGGGTGATGGGGCCCCATGTTGAGCACCATTGGTTCGGTTCTGGTTTCAATCTTGGTCATACCCGGTTAACTGCTATCGGCAGAGATGTGGTGTGGTTTTAATGAGAAAATCTCTTTAGCAAATCATATGGCATGGCCATTGGGGAGGCAAGGCGGCATTACTGCTCTTTGGTGATCCCCGCCGGCCTTTTGGGGGAAACCGGCCTACAATATTCAAAGTTTTGTTGTTTTGCTTCCAATGGGCTGGAGCGGGGTGTGGTTTGAAAAATTTTTCTGGTGGCATGAAAAAATTAACGTCCTTTCCCTTCCCTTTATTCAAGTTATTCAAATCTCTTAAGTCTTCTAAAAGTTTTTCTTTTCAGGCGATCGCCGGCCGTTGGCCGATGTCCCGTAAATGGGCATTAATGCTAATTCCCCTCGCTTCCATTGGTACTATTCCTCTGTTGTTGGCTTGGAGTGGTTATGGTGAAGACCCCAATGCCATCGCCAATGGCAAAACCAATACCGGCACCGAAGTAATGGCCGACATGGCCGGGGAAGAATTGATTAAAACCCTGCCGCCCCTGAGCCAAATTCCCTCCCCTCCTGGTTCTCCGGCTTCGGGCTTAAAAAGTCCCCGTCCCATCACTGCTGAAAACTTAGCGAAAAGTGCTCCAGGCACAACTCCGGGGTTAAAGGACAACGCCGCTAATCTGCCTCTGAATACCAATAAAAACAATAATCCAGCAGCACAAAATAACACTTCTTCTCAACCACTCCGCCAAGCTCCAATTCCCGCTGGACCCCAAACTGCGGCAGCCCCTGCCCCCACGACCACCCCAGTGGACTACACTCCCCCACCGTTGGAAATTCGGGTCGGCATTCAAAGGGATGTACCCAGTGTGGCGATCGCCGTTTCCAGTCAGGGATATCTCCAGGACCGCCAAGGCCAAGGGCTGATGAGTCTCAATGCTGGCCAAGGAATCAATGTCACTGCCCAGGGTAACAGTCTGCTGATCAACGGTCGTTCTGTTCCCGGCGTAGTCTGGTTTACGGCCGACGCTAATGGCTACCTGGCCGTAGGCGATCGTTGGTACCGGGGAAGGGTGTTGTTAGTGCCCCGGGGCGACAAGGTTTTGGCCGTCAACTACGTCAACTTAGAACATTATCTAACCAGTGTAGTCGGTAGCGAAATGCACTCCACCGCCCCCACCGAAGCCCTCAAAGCCCAGGCGATCGCCGCCCGTTCCTATGCCCTGGTCCATATGGTACGCCCCGCCAGCCAGTGGTTTGACCTGGGGGATACCCAACGGTGGCAAGTTTATAAGGGCATCGGCAGTGAGCAGGGCCCTTCCCACAATGCTGTTACTTCCACCCTCGGCCAGGTGTTGAGCCATAACGGTGGTGTGGTGGAATCCCTCTATGCTTCTACGGATGAAATTGTGGCCCGGGTACATAAGGGTAGGGGCATGAGCCAGTATGGAGCCTACGACTTAGCCCGTCAGGGTTATAACTATCAGCAAATTCTCAACCGTTACTATCCTGGGGTGGAAGTGGCTCGGGTAGTGTTAAAAAACTGAGCGATCACTTTCCCAGAGGCTTCCGCTTTGGCGATAAAGTATAGGCAGTTACTAATCAATTTTCTTATTCCAGTTTTCTCACCCCCAGCAAAACTATGAGCACCCAAGATAAAGCCCGTGAACTTCTGGCCAAAGAGCGTCAAAACGAACAGCAGCTTCATGAAAATATGGCGGCTCGGGCGGCGGAAACCGAACTAACCGTAGCGGAAGACTTGGATGAGAAAGCCAGGGAATTGTTAGCAGAGGAACGGCAACAGGAAAAGCATGTGGAAGAAACCATGCTTAGTCGCTCCACCGAAGAGTTGAGTTAGTAGTTAGTTACACCGGAGCTTTTCCTAAACCCTTGCCCCAATAGTTTTTTCAGTGGTTACCCTAGGGGTTAGGGCGCTATTCTTCCTGTACAGGGACTAAAACTCAATGCCGGGTTGGGCCTTAACATTTTGCTCCCGGAAAGGATGTTTTATCAGGGTCATTTCTGTGACTAAATCGGCCCGGTCAATCAATGGTTGGGGTGCTCCCCGGCCTGTCAAAATAACGTGATTAGATTCCGGCTTCCCTTCCAGGCCGGCTAGTACTGTTTCCACGTCCAGATAGCCCAGCTTTAACGCCACATTTACCTCATCCAGTAGGACTAGTTGGTAATCGGGATTGCGGATATACTCCAGGGCTTTTTGCCACGCGGCATGGGCGATCGCCTGGTCCCGTTGCCGGTCTTGAGTTTCCCAGGTAAAACCTTCTCCCAGGGCCAAAAAAGTTAATTGGTCTTGCCAAGGGGTAAAGGCCGCTTTTTCTGCCGGTTCCCAGGCCCCTTTGATGAATTGAATAATTCCTACCCGATAACCATGGCCCAGGGATCGCAACACCATGCCCAGGGCGGCGGTGGTTTTTCCTTTGCCGTTGCCGGTGTGAACAATTACCAGACCCTTCTCTGCCTTAGCAGCGGCAATGCGCTCATCCTGTAAAGCTTTGCGCTTTTGCATCTTAATTTTGTACTGCTCGTCGGACAGGGAATTGACCATGGTAACTGTTAAGAATTTCTGCAAAAATTGTAACTCTTACGGGGGACAAATGTTAAGAATTTGTTGTGAAAACTGCGATGATCCCCATTTTTATTTACGATAACAATAGATTAAAAAATCAATATTTTAGAAAAACTTCTAGCAATAGAGGAGGGATGAAAATGGATATCAATCAATATTTTGCCAATTGTAGTGATGATTATCTCGATTCTGAACAAAATAGTTCTGAACAACTTTTGTTGGCAGATCTAACAGGATCAGAAGAGGATGGCATTTTTTTTGATGGTTTAACTGACCGAGATACGGGTTTTGGTCATGTGGTTAGATTAATGAGAATGCCCCACCTGGACAATGGCAACCTCAGCGGTGGTGATCCCGATGACAATTGGTATCAAGCGGAAGTGGTGGGGGAAGAAGCCGTGGGGGGTGATAATCCCACTCCCGATCAGAATGTGACGGAAGGATTACTGCAATCCATGGGCATTGTCAGTGTGGACGGTAGGCCGGTGGCCACAGTGAGAAACTTTGGGGCTAGGGATGAACGTCGTTGGGAATTGGATCCCGATTCCGCCGAAGACCATCAAAATCCCCAAGACGAAGACTAAATTCAAATTAAGTTTTGGGTAGAAAGTTTTGGGACAGAGCGATTAGAATCAGGGCTGAACTATTTACTGCCCCGCTAGCTCTCACTTTTATCGTCTGCCTTTTGCATGACTGAATTATTCCCGAGCCCCAATTCCGCCGTTGTTTCCCGTCGCACTGCGCTCAAACTTTTAGGGGTGGGTACCCTGGGGGGCGCGATTGGTTATTCCCGTTTAGCTAAACCCCAGCCGGCCCGGTACGATACTGATCGCCTAGATTTGCCGCAATATTTGTCCCAACCAAAGTCGGTGGTGGTGGTGGGAGCTGGTTTAGCTGGTTTAGCTTCAGCCTATGAACTGAGCAAGCGGGGCTTTAAGGTTACCCTTTTGGAAAAATCGCCAAATTTAGGGGGAAAAGTAGCGGGCTGGCCCATCCAGGTGGGGGAAGAAACTTTCCAGATGGAGCATGGTTTCCATGGCTTTTTCCCCCAGTATTACAACCTCAAAAGCATTGTTAATGAATTGGCGATCGCCGACAATTTTCGTTCCCTTGATTTCTATTCTTTAGTCTTTAAAGAGGGCTATGAGCCGGAGGTGTTTCGCCCTAGCCATTCCGCCTTTCCCTGGAATATTGTCGATCTGACCATTTCTTCCCCGAACCGATTGCGCTGGGGCATTAATTTAACCAAGCCTGCCCATTGGCAAGTTTTTCGAGCCATTACGGGTTTTCAAATTCCCAAAAGCTATGATCAGCTAGACAGTATTACAGTCAGCGATTGGGTGGCTAAGGGTTTCCCCAAAGGTTTGTACGATCTTTACTTCCTACCCTTTGCCAAATCTAGCTTGAATGCCCCCGATGTGTTGAGTGCGGGGGAATTGATGCAGTTTTTCCATTTTTACTTTTTCGGTAATCCCGAAGGCCTAGCTTTCAATGGCACCAAGGACGATATGGTGACTAGTTTGGTCATGCCCATGGTGGAATCCATCAAAGCCCACGGGGGACAAATCATCACCGAAGCCACCGTTAGTGCAATCAACTGTGACCAAGGTTTAATCCAATCCCTCCAGTATGTGCAGGGAGACGATCCCGTCAGTGATGTGCCGTTTACTGTGCCCCGCAATGATCTGCTTACCCAGGCAAACCCAGGGGGGGATGTTTATTACGGCGCTGGCGATCGGGTTTATTGGGCTAAGCCAGAAGGAAAAGAAGCTCTATCCCTCACCTGTAGCCATCAAGGTTGCACCGTTGCCAAACAGGAGAATGGTCAATTTATCTGTCCTTGCCATGGCGCTGTGTATGATGCGGATGGTCAAGTTATCCAAGGGCCAGCTAAGCGAAATTTAGCCAAGTTTGCGGTTAAACCGGGAAGTAGTGCCACGGAAGTACAGTTGGTGTCCCGCACCAAGGACAAACCACCGGCGCAAACCCTCAAAGCAGATTATTATGTGCTGGCGGCGGATGTAGTGGGCATGAAAAACCTGGCCGATCGCCTGGGGGGAGATGTTAATCCCCAATTTGTCCAACAGGTGAAAAACCTAGCGGTGGCGGATCCCTTTGCAGTGGCCCGGTTTTGGTTTGATCAAGATTTTGAATGGCCCCACAGTAACTTCGCCTCCCTATCCGGTTACCGTTTAACCGATAGCATTACCCTTTATCACCGCATCCAAAATCAGTTTATTGCCTGGGCGGAACGCACCGGGGGCAGTGTGGTGGAGTTACACGCCTATTGCTACAAAGAAAAAGAGTTCCCCACCCAGGGGGATTTGCTGGCCACCTTTGAGCAGGAATTGTACGAAATTGTCCCCTCGCTAGCTACGGCAAAACTCCTACACCGGGAATTGGTTAACCAGAAAAATTTCTCCGGTTTCCCCCCCAACAGCTACGGCGATCGCCCAGAAACGGAAACTCCGGTGGCCAATCTTTTATTCGCTGGGGATTGGGTGAAAATGCCCTTTCCCTGCGGTTTGATGGAGCGGGCCATCAGCAGTGGGTTATTATCAGCCAACGCCATTTGTCATCAAGAGGGTTTGCAACGGCGGGAATTGTTAACGGTGATGCCCGAGGGAATTTTGCAAATTTAGCCCTAGTTTAGCCTTCGGTCTAGAACAGTGCTGGACTATTTATGGTGGGAAATCATTGTTGATTCAGATTGATCAGCAGGATTGATCAACTCTCCCGCGCCAATATCGGCCCAGAAAAACTAGGGTAAAAGGAACAAGAGCAAGGTTCTACTCCGTCTCCCTGGTGGTGATGGTATGACTAAGATGAATTGAATCTGGTTTGCCCAGGATTTTGCTGGCTAGTGTTAGCCTAACAGGGTGGTTGTGGGGAATGAATAGCGCCTGAAATTATGGTCACCGATCGCCAAAAGTCTGAGTCCCCCTTGGGGGTGCCCCGGTTAGCAGAGCATTCCAGGGCGGTTTTCCCCTGGGCAATGGTGGTGGGCTTTAGCAGTGGCGTGGTAGTGGCGATCGCCGGGGGGGCGACCTACGGTCATTATTGGGTGCAACGAAATGTGTCTCCCTTGGTGGGGCAAGCGGTGGAACATTTCTTGAATCGTCCGGTGGAGTTGGGGCCATTAACCAGTGTTTCCCTCACCCATCTAGAATTTGGTGCCACTAGCATTCCGGCTACAGCCACTGACCCCAACTGGGTACAGCTCCAAAGTTTAAAGATTAGCTATAACCCCTGGCAATATTTCCAAGATGAACATCTTGGGTTAACCATTACCGCCATAGCCCCCCAAGCCCATTTTGAACAGGGGCGATCAGGCCAGTGGTGGCATACAGAGATGGGGCAATTGGCGGAAGATTTTCCCTTCCAACTGGAAAAATTAATTGTTCGTCGGGGTCGGGGCACGGTGGTTAGTCGCAACAATCGCCAAGCCCTCAATCAACCCATTCAATTACGGTTAAATGATGCTCAATTTTGGCAAGGGTCGAACCAAGAGCTTTTCCGTTTTCGTCTCCAAGGTCAACTGTTACCCCTGGTGGAGCGCCACAGTTACCTAAATTTGGAGGGAACGATTGACCCAGCCCAGGAACGCTGGCAACTCCAGGTCAAAAGTCGACATTTACCCCTCACCGCCCTCAAGCAAATTTTGCCCCTACCGCTGAATTTTCAAAGGGGTACCCTAGACAGTGACTTGGCGATCGCCGTTCAGGATCAACAACTGGTTGCCCTCGATGGGGAGGTGGATTTACACCAAGCTAGTTTGAAATTGCCCCAACTGGCCCGCCCCCTCACCGCCATTAATGGCCCCCTCATTTTCCAGGGTCGCAAAATTCAACTGGGGCAAGTGCAAGGACAATTGGGGGAAATTAAGGCCCATAGCCGCGGTTACATTGATTGGCAGGATGGCTTTAACCTGGCGATCGCCACAGCGCCGTTGGCAGTCAATAAAATTTTCCAGGGGCTACAGTTTCCCCCTGCCACTGTCCCCATTAGCGGTCAATTAAGTTCTACGGTGGCCATTCAGGGACCGCTGGAAAATCCGCAAATTAACGTCGCCCTACAAAAAGCAGGTAAAAATTCCCTCCAGATTGAAAACTTAGCCCTAGATGATTTACAAGCAAACCTCAACCTAGAAGGTGATCGGGTGGTGGTGAAACATTTTCAGGCTTCACCCCACAGCGGCGGTAACCTAACCGGATCGGGGCAAATTCAAGCCCACAGACAAGGAAATAAACTGGATTGGCAACCGTTCCAACTGCGCATTCAGGCGAATAAAGTTGATGTGCAACCCTGGTTGGAAGGGGATTTAAGCGCCCAATTACCGACCGTTTTACCCCTATCAGGGCAAGCCCAAATCACAGGAAAATTATCCGAACCTCGTACTTGGCAGGCCCGGGCCCAAGCTAATGTTTCCCTAGCAGGGGGATCGGTTAAAACCAACGATTTTGCCTACCAGGGAGGGCAATGGCAAGGCAATTTTCAACTGCAAAATTTATCCCTTAGCACTTTCGACACGGCATCAATCCCAGACAGTCTCAAGCAGGGCAAATTGCAAGCCCAGGTGTGGGCCCAGGGAAATCAGCAAGAACAGTCACCATTGCAGCTACAGGGTCAGGGGCAAGTAACTCTACCCCAGGGCACCGTGGCGATCGACCAATTTCAACTCCAGGGGAAACAATGGCAAGGGGTTTTTGCGGCGAAAAATATTTCCCTGGCAACCCTGCCCGGTATGGATCAATCCTGGTCGGGAACTTTGGCTGGGAACTGGACTGGCAAGGGAGAACTAGACCAACCTCTGCCGCAATGGGATTTAGCCGGGGCTGGGCAATGGCATTCCCCCCAGGGGACAGTAAACATTGAAAAATTCAGTGTAGGGGAGGAAAACTTCACTGCCCAACTCAACACAGAAGGCATAGATTGGCAGACTTTACGCGTTAGTCAACCGGGGCAAGTGGCAGGAAAATTAAACCTCACAGGGCGATGGATTGGGGAAACGGCCCAGTTAACAAACCTAAAGGGAAATTTAACTAGCTCCCAGGGTTGGCAATTATTATCCGACCCCGTGGCGATCGCCTTTGACTGGGAAGGCTCCCAGCTTAGGTTAGACCAATTCCGTAGTAAGGGTTTAAATGCCCGGGGAAATGTACAAATTGCCATTGCTGGTATTAAACCAGGTTTTGATTTTCAAGCGGCAATAAAAGCCATGGACCTCCAGGTGGAGGCCACTGGGTTACCCCTAGCCAAAATTATTCCCACTCCCCCAGGGGCTCCGTTGGCGGGAAATTTAGATTTCAAGGGAGATGTGACTGGCTCCGGTGGGCAACCTCTATGGCAAGGGCAATTGACAGTGAACCATTTGCAGTTAGGGGAGTTTAAATTTGCCTCCCGTTTAAGGGGTGAGGCGGAAAAAGATCCGCAGGGATTACAGTTGGCTCTCCAGGGAGAAGGGGAACAAATTCGCCTCAGTTTAGACCCCAAGCACCAACCAACGGCGGTGTTATTTAAGCGGGGACCATGGCAACTGGCAGGGCAAAAACAGGCTGACCAATGGTCTTTAACGGCCCATTCCTTACCCCTAGAGGCTTTGCAAAATAGTCTGCCCTTAGCCCTTACCCTTGTTCCCAATGGCGACAAATCTTTAACGGATTCCTTGGCCAAACTCCAGAGCCAACCTTGGGGAGGACAATTGTCGGGGCATTTTCAGCTTGACCTGGCCCAAAAAACGGCGATCGCCACTAGGGTTAATATCAAGCAACCCCGTTGGGGTAATTTTAGCGCCCAGGATTTAACCGGCAATTTTCGCTACGGCCAGGGGCAACTAACGGTGGACAATGGTCGTTTGCGCCATGGCCAGAGTACAGTTTTAGTGCAGGGGCAAGCCAATTTCCAAGGCGATCAACCCCAGTGGGGCGGGGAAATTAGTTTCCGTCAAAGCCGGATTGAAGATGTTTTAACGGCTCTGCAACTGTTCACCTGGGAAGATTTTGGCCGGGGTTTTCAGCCCCCCATTTACGGTACTGCTAAGGATTTATACGGTGAAATAGGCAAAGATTTAGACCAAGAAAATTTGCCACCGCTGGTTAGTGTGGGCAATGCCTTGGATGATCTGGCCACTCAATTTAATCAACTGGCCCAGAGTGAAGCTAGCTTGGCCCCAACGGAGACCAATCATGAACCTGTACCAGATTTAGACCAACTGCGGGGACAACTGCAGGGCAAAATTACCGTGGAGAAACGGGAAGACTCTCCCCTGGCGGCCAACTTTAACCTTTGGGGCCAAGATTGGCAGTGGGGCGACCATGGGCTGGGGCAATTGCAATTGGCGGGGCGCTGGCAGGGGGATAATCTTAGCCTTGCTCCCCTGGAACTACGCAGTGGCGATCGATTTTTGCGGGTAACAGGGTCACTGGGACCCCAGGGCCAACAGGGAGAAATTCAACTCCATCAACTACCCCTTGGTCCCTTAGCCAAAATTTTACGTCTCCCGGCCCACTTTGCTCCAGAGGGGGATGTATTTGCTGATTTTCGCCTCCGGGGTAGCCGGCGGGACCCTCAATTCCAGGGCAAAGTGCAGATTAAAGAGAATCGCTTTGGTCCTTTAGCGCTGGAAAAAACTGAGGGGGATTTTAGTTACCAGGCTGGTCGCTTAGATTTTCAGTTACAAAGTCTGGTTAATTCCCTCACGGAACCCCTGCAATTACAGGGTAGTGTGCCCTACGTCTTTCCTTTTGCTAGCCAAGCCCCCAACAGTGATCATTTTTCCGTAGCGTTAAAGTTAAAAAATGACAGTTTGAAGTTGATCAACCTAGTCAGCCGTGGACAATTAAGTTGGCTAGGCGGTCAGGGAGAAGTGGATTTAGCTTTGTTGGGTCGCCTTGATCCCTATAAACAAACCCTGTACCAACTCCAGGGGCTGGGGGAAATTACCATCCACAATGGGGCGATCGCCGCTCAGATGTTACCAGATAAGCCCTTAACCCAGGTCAATGCCCAAATTACGGCGGACTTGAATACGCTCCAGGTTACCAATTTAACTGGGCAGATCAGTGGCGGGAGTTTAGCTATGGCGGGCAGTCTGCCCCTGCAAAATGCCTTACCCGATGTGAACCAGGGTTTACAACTAAGCTTAAATAATTTGGCGGTGGATATTCCCAATTTGTACCAAGGAGCTTTGGATGGGTTGATGGAAATTACTGGCACGGCGATCGCCCCCCAAATAGGCGGTCAGTTGGCTCTGGGCAATGGCAATATTTCCATGGGACAAACCCTACCTACCTTGGGTTCCAGTGCTTCTCCCCATCGGGGCTTAACGTTCAACAATTTGAACTTGGTGTTGGCGGAAAATACCCGGGTACAAAATTTACCTTTTCTCGATTTTGCCGCCGCTGGCCAAGTGACCCTGAATGGTACCCCACAAAATTTGCGTCCTGAGGGAGAAATTAAGCTCAAAGGGGGCCAGGTGAATCTGTTTGCCAGCCAATTAAGGTTGGATAATAACCAAAATAACAGAGTTTATTTTCTGCCCCAGCGGGGTCTAGACCCCTATCTCGATTTATATTTGCTCAGTTCCGTCAGTGAAACGAGCCGCAATATTGCTAATCGTCCTTCCCAATCCTCCGAGATCCCAGAACCCTTTAGTGCTAACCAGGACAGCCTGCAAACGGTGCGTATCCAAGCCCACATCAATGGCTATGCCAGTGAGATTAACGACAATATTCAGTTAACCAGCACTCCCCGGCGATCGCCGCAGGAAATTATTACGTTGTTAGGGGGCGGTGTGCTCAGTACCCTTGGTCAGGATAGTACTCAAACCACAGTGGGGCTAGCTAATTTGGCCGGGTCCGCAGTGTTGGGCCCAGTCCAGGGGCGCATTGGGGAAGCTTTAGGACTAAGTGAATTTCGCATTTTTTCCACTCCCTTAATGAACGAAGGCGATCGCCTCCAGGGAAATCAAATTGGAGTAGCGGCGGAAGCTGGAATTGATATTACCCCCCAAATAGGAGTGTCGGTGCAAAAAATCATCAACTCCGATCGCCTACCCCAGTGGGGCTTGGAATACCGGGTTAACGACAGCACGGTGATCCGGGGATCCAGTAATTTCCAGGACGACAGCCGGGGCATAGTGGAATTTCAAAAAAGGTTTTAGCCTTTGCTAGCCAGAACTTTCGACCCCATGGGAGACCATGTTAGTGATGGTAGTCAGTTCCTAGGCAAAAGTGATTTAGCCATTGGCAATAATGTGCAGATCAACAGTGGGCAAACAGCGCATTAACCGTTGAATAATGGAACCCTTGATCAGTAAATGCCACCGCGATCGCCGACTTTCCCCCAACACAATTTGAGTAATGCGATAGGTTGTGGCCACCTGGGCAATGGTCCCCACCACATCGTCCGATTCCTGGCGAATAAATTCCCCTTCAAACTCCTGGGTCAGATGTTGACAAGTTTCCACATGGAGTGCCTCCACCTTGGAGAGAAACTGATTGGTGGGAGCCACAAACAAGACAAATAGACGACCATTCATTTGACTGGCAATGCGCCCCCCCCGTCGCAATAATTGAATGGAATTGGGGTAGGTGGAAATACACACCAAAATCCGTTCGTGGACAGCACAGTGATTAGTCTGTTGATCATGGCGACTATTTTCCTCAATATTGTTGGCCACTTCCCGCAAAGCCAGTTCCCTCAGGGCCACCAAATTCTGGCGCTTGAAAAAGTTTTGCAGGGCTTGGTTGATTTTGTCCTGGGCGTAAATTTTGCCTTCCTGCAAACGCTCTTGCAAAGTTTCCGGAGTAACATCAACCACTACCACTTCGTCAGCTTCATCCAAAAGGCGATCGGGCACCCGTTCCCGCACCACCACCCCGGAAATTTTATACACCAAATCATTGAGGCTTTCTAGATGTTGAATGTTGATGGTGGAATAGACGTCAATGCCTGCGGCCAAAATAAGCTCCACATCCTGATAGCGTTTTTCCCGCTCCGCACCGGGGATGTTAGTATGGGCCAACTCATCCACTAACGCCAACTGCGGCGATCGGGCCAGAATGGCTCCGGTATCCATTTCCAGCAACGATCGCCCTTGCCAAATCATGGTTCTGAGGGGGACTTGCTCCAGCCCAATGGCTTTTTGGGCCGTTTCCTCCCGGCCGTGGGTTTCCAACAGGCCAATCACCACATCAAAGCCTTCCTGCTTGAGCTGTTGTCCCTCTTCCAACATGCGATAGGTTTTGCCAACCCCCGGGGCCATGCCAATGAAAATTTTGTGTTTACCCCGCCGGTGAGGGGGGGACGCCGCTGGAGTCAAGGAACTGGAACTGGATTGACCGGCATGGATCATGGTGATGGGGCAGAGGGGATTTGCAGAAAGCAGAGAGGCCTGCCTCGGTCCGTCGTTGAACGGTCTAAGTTTTCATGGGCAGGACGATAGGTCGGATCAAGGTTTCAATTCCCAACCCGGTGTAGCTCATAGGTAAGGGAAGTTGAATGCAAACTCTGGCTAACCATGGCCCATAGGCGATCGCCGTGGTGAACCACAAGAATTTTTGCTTGAAACATCAGAGGCAAGGGTTTAACGATTATCGAGGGCCAGGTTGAGGGTGAGGACATTGACCCCAGGCTCACCAAAAATGCCAAGGAAGCGCCCCTCAGTGTGTTTAGTTATCAGGCTTTGCAATTCTTGGGGAGGAATAGATCTAGCCTTGGCCACCCGGTCTAACTGGGCTTGGGCCGCCGCTGGGCTAATGTGGGGATCAAGCCCTGACCCAGAGCTGTAAAGCAAATCGGCAGTGGGTTGCACGGCATTGTCCTCTAAGCGTTGGGCCTCTGCTTCAATGCGGGATAAAAGGTCAGGATTACTGGGAGCTAGGTTGCTTGCACCGGAAATGCCCGTGGGGGAGGCATCTGCCCCTTCACTGTAGTTAATGGCACTGGGGCGACTCCAAAAATAGCCTTCCTCGGTGAAGGTTTGTCCGATCAAAGCCGAACCCACAACTTGCCCCTGGGAATCGGTGATCAGGCTACCATTGGCCTGGTAGGGAAAGACCAGTTGACCAATCACTAATACGATCGCCGGGTAAATGAGGGCTGTTAAAATCCAAAGCAGGGCAGTACTGCGTAAACTAATCACAAAATTGCGAATCATGGCAAAGTTTTAGAGTTTTTTTGAAAGGTTTTATTTTGCCCCCTAAATTTCCCAATAATGGAGAATTTTTACTTAACTTCCCTCCAATTTTTGGGGGGGCAGGGGGGCGTTTGAAAGATGCTTTTAAGCAAAATATCAGGTTAGTAATGGAGCATAAAAATTAACCAAACTAGTTTGAAAAAGTAACCTTAAAAACGTTCCGGCTCAATAATTACCATGGCCAGGTAAACAGCCAATCCCAGAACAATGATTACTAGGAGGCCAAGGGCATAGGCCGTTCCCCGGTCAATGGCGCCGTTACCAGCAGCATAAATGGGGGGGGCGATCGCCAAATTGCATAAAGTCGTCAGCAAAATGGTGCGGCCAATGACGGAGGTTTTAGAAGTAGAAAACATCGGAGTTGGAGTAAAGGAAAAAGTAGGGGAAAAGTATCTGGGGAAGGAGCACAATGGCAAAACCTTGCAGTCACCGGACATCAAAGCGAAGAAATACCGAGGTCTATGAGCTTGATGGCCACAAAGGGCACAATGATGCCCCCCAACCCATAAACTAAAATGTTGCGCTGGAGTAATTGATCCGCACTTAAAGGACGAAACTTCACCCCCCGCAGGGCCAGGGGAATAAGGGCGGGGATAATCAGAGCGTTGTAAATCAGGGCCGAGAGCACAGCGGATTGGGGGCTGCTCAGATCCATGATGTTGAGGGCACCAATGCCAATACCGGCGAACATGGCAGGAATAATGGCGAAATATTTGGCAATGTCGTTGGCCAGGGAAAAAGTGGTCAATGCCCCCCTAGTGATTAGAAGTTGTTTGCCAATGGTGACCAGGTCAATCAGTTTAGTGGGGTCAGAATCGAGGTCCACCATATTGGCCGCTTCCTTAGCCGCTTGGGTGCCGGAATTCATCGCTAAACCCACATTGGCCTGGGCGAGGGCCGGGGCATCGTTAGTACCGTCTCCGGTCATGGCCACCAACTTACCAGCGGCTTGTTCCTGTTGAATAACCTGGATTTTGTCTTCCGGAGTAGCTTCGGCAATGAAGTCATCAACCCCCGCTTCCTTGGCAATTACCGAAGCAGTAATGCGATTGTCCCCCGTGAGCATAACGGTGCGGACCCCCATGCGTCGCAGTTGATTAAATCGCTCTTGAATACCTGGTTTGATGATGTCCTTAAGATAAATTACACCGTAAATCTCATCGTTACGACAGACCGCTAAGGGGGTGCCCCCTAGATGGGAAACCTTTCCGTAGGCTTCGTCAAGGCCGGTGGGAGACTTGCCCCCCCTTGACCGCACAAAGCCCCGGATGGCATCCACCGCCCCTTTCCGCACTTCACTGCCATCGGGTAAATCGGTGCCGCTCATGCGAGTCCGAGCAGAAAATTCCACCCCCTCCGCCTGCTGGCGATCGAAGTCCAAAGTAGCTCCCATCTTTTCCGCTAGGCGCACAATGGATTTTCCCTCCGGGGTGGTGTCAAAAATACTTGCCGCCAAGGCGATCGCCGCCACTTCTTTCAAAGAATGACCATTCACTGGCAGAAAGGTCTCCGCTAAACGGTTCCCCAAAGTAATAGTGCCCGTCTTATCTAACACCAAGGTGTTGATGTCGCCGCAGGCTTCCACGGCCCGCCCGGAAGTGGCCACCACATTAAACTGGGCTACCCGGTCCATGCCAGCAATGCCAATGGCACTCAGCAAACCGCCAATGGTGGTGGGAATCAACGCCACCAAGAGGGCAATAAGTAGGGTAATGCTCACCGGGCTATCGATGTAATTAGCCGGGGGAGGCAGAGTTGCCACCACAATTAGGAACACCAAGGTCAACACCGCCAACAATACCGTTAGGGCAATTTCATTGGGGGTTTTACTGCGTTCTGCCCCTTCCACCAGGGCAATCATGCGGTCAATAAAGCCCTTACCGGGATCCGCGGTCACCCGGATGATCAGCTCATCGGAAATAATGCGGGTTCCCCCCGTCACGGAACTGGCCACATCGGAACCTGGTTCCTTCAGTACCGGAGCCGATTCCCCCGTAATGGCGGATTCGTCCACCGAGGCCACCCCCTCCAACACTTCCCCGTCGGCAGGGATAATATCGCCAACGGAAACGACAATGCGATCGCCTTTCCGTAGATGGGTGGAGCTGACCATTTCTAGGGAACCATCGGCCAAAATTCGCTGGGCATAGGTCTGAGTCTGGGTTGAACGCAGGGCATCGGCCTGGGCCTTTCCCCTACCCTCGGCCACCGCTTCGGCAAAGTTGGCAAACAGAACCGTAAATAACAAAATAACCGTCACTAACCCGTTAAATATGGCTGAGGTGCCAGTAACCCCAAATAGGTTGGGATTGAGAGTCAACATCCCAGTGATCAAGGTGCCGACCCAAACCATAAACATGACTGGATTTTTGACCATGATTTTGGGATTGAGCTTCACCCAGGCTTCCTTGAAAGCCCGTTGATAGAGATCGGAAAGATTGGCTTTTGGGGTGTGTCGCCGCTGCTGCCGTGGCCCCCCCGGTTGTCGCACAGTGGAAGTGGAGTTCATAAACTTAGGTAAAAATCGGATTTAAGGGTAGAGAAAAGGTAGCAACCAAGGATCTGCTAAACCAAATTGAAAGCTTCCGCCACTGGACCGAGTACCAAAATGGGCAAAAAGGTCAGGGCACCGAGGATGATGATGGCTCCGGCGGTAATCCCGGTGAATAGGGTTGTATCGGTGTGGAGAGTACCGCTGGTTTCCGGAACAGGTTGTTTGCGGGCCATGCCATCTGCCAAGAAAATTAGGGCAACAATTGGTACATAGCGTCCGGCAATTAACGAGAAACTGGCGCTTAAATTCCACCAAAGAGTGTTATCCGCCAAACCTTCAAAGCCAGAACCATTGTTGGCGGCGGCGGAAGCATATTCGTAGGCCACCTGGGAAATGCCATGGAAGCCCGGATTACTAATGCCCGCTAGGGTGTCAGGAAAGGCGAGGGTGATAGCGGTGGGAATTAAAATGGCAATGGGGTGGATTAGAAGAATTAAGCTAGCGAGGACAATTTCCCGTTTCTCAATTTTGCGACCCAAAAATTCCGGTGTCCTTCCCACCATCAATCCAGTGAGAAAAACCGTCAGGATGAGAAACACAAACAGATAGGCTGTGCCCGTGCCCTGGCCTCCCCAAATAATTTGCAGGAATAGGTCCGATAGGGTAACAAAACCCCCAGGGGGCATGAGGGAGTCATGCATGCCGTTGACTGCCCCACACATGGTTCCCGTTGTGGACACAGCCCACAGGGCCGTTAATACCCAACCAAAGCGCACTTCTTTACCTTCTAAATTGGGTTGGGTTTCCCCCAGAATTTGATTGATCAGAGGATTACCTTGAAATTCCCCCACAGCGGCGATGGCAATCAGAATTCCATAAAGAATAAACACCATCCAAAAAATTAACCACCCTTGCTTGGGGTTGCCTGCCATGATGCCGTAGGTAATGATGAGGCCGGCGGGAATCACCATCATAATTACCGTTTCCAAGAGGTTGGCAAAATTATTGGGATTTTCGAAGGGATGGGCAGAGTTTATACCAAAAAAACCGCCACCATTTTCCCCTAGTTCTTTGATGATTTCAAAATGGGCCACCGGACCCCGGGCAATCCATTGGGTGGCCCCTTCCAGGGTGGTTACCTGGGCTGGCCCCGCAAGGGTTTCCGGTACCCCCGCCACCAGGAGGAGTATTGCTCCCACGAGGGAAATTGGCAATAAAATTCTAGTAATTGATAGCACTAAATCCTGGTAAAAATTACCGATCGCCTGGCCGCTTAGGCCCCGAATAAAGGCGATCGCCACTGCAATGCCGGTGGCCGCAGAAGTGAACATCAAAAACCCTAGGGCTCCAGCCTGACTAAAGTAGGTGTAGGTCGTTTCTCCGGAATAGTGTTGTTGATTGGTATTGGTCACAAAGGAAATGGTAGTGTGTAGGGCCAAATCCCAAGACGGAGCAGCTAAACCCGTGGGATTGAGGGGTAAACTGCCCTGGAACATCAAGATTAGGAAGACAAAAAACCCCATAACCAGATTGCTGATCAGCACAGCACTAACATATTGGGTTGCTCCCATGGAGGGATGTTTTGTAATCCCGGAACCGGCAAAAATCAACGACTCTAGAGGACGGGCAATTTTATCGAGCCAAGTGGACTGACCAAGAAAAACCCGTGCCATATAACGCCCAAGCAAGGGGGCGGTGGCCACTAGGATGGCTAAAGTCAGTGCAACTTGTACAAAACCTTGCAACATAGAATTTTGTCATCTCCAAATAATCATTAAGGCAGGACAAGTGGGAGTCGCTCGCTATGCTAAAAAAAATCAAATTCCGCCGCTAATTTATCCATATCATCAGCTTGCCTTGCTCAATGAATTTCCACAAGGTATAGAAGATAATTTAAAAGGTATTTATAGATTATGTTTAAATAATTCTTTTACTTATATTAAAGTTGTTTAGCTTTTGCCTATACCAAATGATATAGAAGTAATTAAACGAATAGATCTATCTTTTTTGTTTTAGTATGGGCGGGAAGACCCCTGCAACTTTTCCCCTTGAAAGCCATTTCTGTTCAATCATTGGCCGACCAAACAGTGCGTATTTGGACCCGTACCCACTGGTTGTTAGCAATTCTTTTTTTAATCGTGATCAGTTTGGATTACAGCACTCCCCCTCCCTACGTGCTCGGCTATCTGTACATTGGGGCAGTACTATTGGCTAGTGTGCGGCTGGGGCATCGGGCAACCCTCTGGGTAACAGGTACTGCGGTGGTTTTAACCCTGCTCAATTTGTGGATTCCGGGCATTGAACCCATCACCCCCATCACCGTGGCCAATCGGATAATCACCGTACTGGCACTGCTAGTCACCGCTTGGCTGAGCGATCGCCTGCAACAATACGAAGCGGCCATGGTGAAACAACAGGTGCAACTGGAAACCCAAATTCAACTGGCTAAGGTGCGGGAGGATTTTGTCTCAACCCTGACCCATGACCTGAAAACTCCCCTTTTGGGGGCAATTGAAACCCTTAATGCCTTCCAAGCAGGACAGTTTGGGGCTGTTACCCATAACCAACAACGGGCGATCGCCATTATGATGCGTAGCCACCGCATGACCCTGCAACTGGTGGAAACCCTGATGGATGTTTACCGCAATGACACAGAGGGTTTATATCTGCACCAGGAACCGGTCAATCTCACTAGTCTGGCGGAGGAAGTAATTCTGCAACTCACCCCCCTGGCCACGTCCCGCCAAATCCATTTATGTCTGCGCCAAGGTAACTCCGACTTTCGCCAAGCCTATTGGTTACAGGCCGATGCTTTGCAACTGCAACGGGTTTTTAATAACCTCATTACCAATGCCATTAATCACTCCCCCCGGGGCCGTAAAGTGGAAATTTCCCTTACTTCCAAAAATAATCATTTCCAGGTGCAAATTGTCGATGAAGGGCGGGGAATTCCCGACTATGAATTGCCCAATCTCTTCGAGCAATTTTATCAAGGCCATGGCGATCGCCAAGCAAAGGGAGCCGGACTGGGATTATATCTTAGCCGCCAAATTATTGAAGCCCACGGTGGTAAAATCTGGGCGGAACCCCGCTCTCCCCAAGGGGCCATCTTTGCCTTTTCCCTGCCCATAGAATCCCAGGTTTAACCTCCTCTTTAGTTTATTGCTATTCATCTTTAAAACTGTTTTAAAAGCCCCCCTGGCCCCCCAAATTTAGGGAAAACTGAGTGAAAGTCCCCCAGTGTTGGGGGATTTAGAGCGTGTTTGAAAAGTAGGGTGAAGAATGGAAAATGGTGAAGAATAT
>NZ_CP019225.1:1710403-1750447 GCF_010222815.1 Synechocystis sp. CACIAM 05
ACGATTAGTGATCTCTGTATTTAATGCAATAAATCTTATCAAAAAGTGGTTAAAAGTATTTCCATTTGTTCATGTTTTGGATGAGTTAACTAAACTTTACAACAAGGTTGATAAGCTAGATCGATTAAAGTATTTGCTAAATTCATGGAATACATTCTATTCTTCTTCTGCCTAGATTGATGAAAGAGGGATATGTCTTTGTTAATATCCGACTCTTCCGGTAAGATTTCCAAGTTAATATTTTCGTAAATTTCGTTAACAGAGCAGTCAAATTCCAGACTGGGAACATGAAAAATTTCATCACTGCCATAGTCACAATAAACCCAGATATCAGCAGTTTGTCGCTGGTAAACTTCGACCAAAATTTGGTCAGTATTGATTAATAAATATTCTTGCAAATTGGGGATTTGTCGATAGTATCTCAACTTGCGGGAGCGGTCATAGTTGGCAGTGCTGGGGGAAAGTACTTCAATGATCACCTTCGGATGTTGAATCCATTGGGTAGCGCTGAGATCCTGGGGATGACAACTAATTACTAAATCGGGATAAAAGTAACGATCGCCTCCTTTAGCCTGAACTTTGACATCGGACATATTGAGCCGGCAACCCCGACTTTTAATGTGGGGTAATAGAACACCCAGCAAATTAATACCCAAATCATCGTGGGGAATACTGCTACCAGTCATAGCTAGGATTTCCCCGTCAATGTACTCGTGGCAGATTTCCTGTTTCGCTTCCCAGGCTAGATATTCCTCTGGGGTCAATGGGGTCGGTCGGAGGTCGGGCGAAGCAATCATGGTTAATTTGCCGCCAATTTGGCGATCGCCATTAGGTTGATCAACAATCACATTTAGATTTTAAATTAAAGACAAGTTTTCCAAAATCGACCGAATATCGCCGTAAACCTGTGGGAAAATCCCTTCAATCATATTTTTAATCCCCCGCCCCTATGAAACGCCGTCAACTCCTTGGCCAATCGGCGATCGCCGCTGGAACTGCTGCTGGTTTAGTTGCCTGTGGCAAGGCCACCACCTCCAATAATCAAGCCACCGCTGGAGGAGAACTACCAAATATTCGTTGGCGCATGGTCACCAGTTGGCCCAAATCCCTCGACACTCTTTTTGGGGGCGCTGAGGACTTCTGCAAGGCGATCGCCGCCATGACCGGGGGCAAATTCCAGATTACGCCCTACGCCGCTGGGGAAATTGTGCCGGGGTTAGAGGTGCTAGACGCAGTACAAAATGGCACTGTTGAATGTGGCCACACTGCCAGTTATTACTACATCGGGAAAAATCCGGCCCTGGGTTTTGCCTGCGTGATGCCCTTTGGTTTGACGGCCCAACAACAAAATGCATGGCTCTATGCCGGGGGGGGGTTGGAAATGATCCAAAAAGTTTACAGCGACTTTAATATCATTAACTTCACCGCCGGTAACACCGGGGCTCAGATGGCTGGTTGGTTTAAAAAGCCAGTGGAATCCCTAGCGGATTTGCGGGGTTTAAAAATGCGGATTCCCGGCTTGGGAGGGCAGGTAATGGCTCAACTAGGGGTCAACGTCCAGGTGATTCCTGGGGGAGAACTATTCCTAGCTCTAGACCGGGGCACCATTGACGCAGCGGAATGGGTAGGGCCCTACGACGACGAAAAGTTAGGGCTAAATAAGGCGGCCAAATACTATTACTATCCCGGTTGGTGGGAGCCAGGCCCCAGCTTGGACGTATTGGTAAACCAAAGCCAATGGGCGAAATTGCCGCCGGAATACCAAGCTATTTTCCAGGAAGCGGCCCGTAGTGCCAATCTATTGATGCTATCCCGTTATGAAACTTTTAATAGCATTGCCCTGAAAACATTACTGGATGGAGGCACAATTCTGAAATCCTTTTCTCCAGAAATTTTAACAGTAGCCCAGGAAACTTCCCGAGCATTGCTAGCAGAATTTGCCAGTAAAGATGCCCAATTTAAGGAAATTTATCAACAATGGCAAACATTCCGCAGTCAAATGTTTAGTTGGAATGCAATCAATGAACTTAGCTATACTAAATTCGTCGAAAAAGCTCCCTAACCGAGGCAAAATCTTTGGAAATTGCCTTCTGCTAGGAAAGCCGTAATTTCTGCTTCTGAAAGGGGATGACTAAACCAATAACCTTGCATTTCTCGGCAACCTAAATCGTAGAGACAACGAGCTTGGGGCTCCTCCTCTATACCTTCAGCAATAATGTTTAAATTAAAACCATTGCCCAACAGCAGCATGGCCTGAATAATGGCAGCATCCTTGGGGGTGTGGAGGATATCTTTAGTAAAGGAACGATCAATTTTCAGGGTATTGAAAGGAAAGGTTTTAAGATAGGAAAGGGAAGAATAGCCAGTGCCAAAATCATCCATAGAAAGCCGAATACCGTGGGATTGCAGAGCATTGAGAAGATTTTGGGTAGCTGTGACGTTCTGCATGACAATATTTTCGGTAATTTCCACCTCAAGGCGATGGGGAGGGAGGGAAGACTCTGCCAAAATGCGTAAAATTGTTGGCAACAAATCCGGAGCTTGGAACTGTTGGGGAGACAGATTAATGGCAATGCGAAAATCATCGTCTACCGCCGGAGCCCAATGGTGGAAATGTTGAAAAGCCGTACGCATAATCCATTCGCCCACGGGAATAATTAAGCCAGTGGTTTCCAGCAAACCAATGAATAATCCTGGGGATACTAAACCGTGAATGGGATGTTGCCAACGGATCAAAGCTTCCACTCCACAAAGGCGACCGGATTGCACATCAATAATCGGTTGGTAATAAAGCAAGAATTCATCCCTTTCCAAAGCCTGGTGTAGGGCATGCTCCAATTGAATTCTTTCTAAATGGTCACTATTCATGGACTCTTCATAGAAGCAGTATTGCCGACTGCCGATGTCCTTAACTTCGTTTAATGCTATTCCCACTCGGTTCAGCAAAATTTCCACGTTATCACCATGGTTGGGATAACAGGCAATGCCCGCATAGCCCTGGAGGTAAAGGGGATTATTAGCAATGAAAAATGGTCTTTTTAGCACTGCCAACAGTCGTCGCACAAAAACTTCAATTTCGTCGAGGTTACGGCAGGATTGAATTAATAATATAAAGGTATCTCCACGCCACCGGCAAAGTAAGTCTTCTAATCTCACATGGGCGGATAATCTTTCCGTGATAATTTTGAGTACTTCATCGGCGACGCTGTGCCCCAGCAAGTCATTTAAAGATTGCAGTTCTCGGAAACCTAAAAGCACTAAACCTAAAACACTGCTTTGATTCTGAACGTTACTTAGGACTTTACCCAATTCTTGCTTGAACAAAAAGCGATTGGGCAGGTCCGTTAGGGGATCATAAAAAGCTTGGTAATGAATTGATTGCTCAATTACTTTACGCTCTGTGATATCGAAAATGTAACTACGTATAAACTGACTTTCGGCGGGATAGTGAATATGTTGCTCATAAAATTTATCTCCTATTTGTACCTCTCTAGTGCGGAGATAGTAAATGGGAGTATCTTCCCTTTGGGGAATAATATCTTTGAGTAGGGGATGGGCCATGGAATCTTTCTGAATGGAGGGAAACTTTTCCTTAGTAGCTGTGTTCAGATAGGTCAAGTTGCCGAAGTAATCGATCTCCACCATGGGGTAGGGACTATATTCAATACAGGCGGCCAGTTTAGATAGCTTTTCATGGCTCAGTTGGGATAAGTCATCCTCGTGGCCAATCAGAGTGATGTCCCATTGTTCCTGGGGAAAATGCTCTGATAGATCTGGGGTTAACCGCTGGCGATCGCCGCCGCCGGAGATAGTATCTTTGGGGTCGGTGGGGATGGCCTGATAGAAAATTTGAATATCTTCCGATAGGGCGATGACGTCTCCATGCACCAACTCATAATCTAGATGGGATTCACCGTTAACCCACACTCCATTACGACTGCGATGACCTTCTAAATCTCCATCAATGATGTGGAAGGAGATATCTAAATTAGGATTAATTTTTTTGATTAGGGTGGCGTGGCGACGGGAAATTTGGGGAGAAGGAATAACAATGGTGTTGCTCGGATGACGGCCAATGGAATAACAAGAATTTTGTAAACGAATGACCTTTTTAAACGAGGGTGAATCAACGACCAATTGATAAAGCATAGGAGCGTTACAGGAAAAAAGCTGAGCCTGAAGAAAAATAGTTTTAGAGAGTGGCTATTGTCGCGACTAGGGAACAATTATTGATCACCACTCCAACCAGTTACCACTGAGAGGAAATAAATAATAGAACAATCTGATTTGTATCCGTTGATGCCATCATTTAGATTCCCCAACTAATAGTAGCCCACACAATAATTATTCAGCCACTATATTCTTTGTCCTATTATTGTCAAGCTAGGACAAACTTTTAGAAAAAATCTGGGTTTTCATTCGGTTTTCCGATCCTAAAGGGGGCTACCAAACCATGGTAAATTCTGGGGAAAGTTGATTCACGTATAAAACCTATGCCATTCACCATTGACTCTGCCCGCGGGATTTTCCCTAACACCCTAGCGGCCGACGTTGTACCCGCTACCATCGCCCGTTTTAGCCAACTCAATGCCGAAGATCAATTAGCTCTGATTTGGTTTGCTTACCTAGAAATGGGTAAAACCCTTACGATCGCCGCCCCTGGGGCCGCCAGCATGCAACTGGCCGAAAATGCCCTCAAGGAAATTCAAGCCATGGGGCCCCTCCAACAAACCCAGGCCATGTGTGACTTGGCCAACCGAGCTGACACTCCCCTGTGCCGCACCTACGCCAGTTGGTCCCCCAACATTAAACTTGGCTTCTGGTACCGTTTAGGCGAATTGATGGAGCAGGGCTTTGTCGCCCCCATTCCTGCTGGTTACCAACTTTCTGCCAATGCCAATGCAGTGCTAGCTACAATCCAAGGCCTAGAATCCGGTCAACAAATTACCGTATTGCGTAATGCCGTGGTGGACATGGGCTTCACCGCTGGTAAGGACGGCAAACGCATCGCTGAGCCCGTAGTTCCTCCCCAAGATACCGCCAGCCGCACTAAAGTTTCCATTGAAGGGGTGACCAATGCCACTGTCCTCAACTACATGGACAATCTCAATGCCAATGACTTCGACACCTTAATTGAATTGTTTACCCCCGACGGTGCCCTCCAACCGCCCTTCCAACGGCCCATTGTCGGTAAAGAAAATGTGCTCCGCTTTTTCCGGGAAGAGTGCCAAAACCTGAAATTGATCCCGGAACGGGGGGTTACTGAACCCGCTGAAGATGGTTTCACCCAAATTAAAGTTACCGGTAAGGTTCAAACCCCTTGGTTTGGTGGCAACGTGGGCATGAATATCGCCTGGCGCTTCCTCCTCAACCCCGAGGGTAAAATTTTCTTTGTGGCGATCGACCTCCTTGCTTCCCCCAAAGAATTACTCAACTTTGCTCGCTAGAATAACTCCCTTCAGAGTTTTGTCTTTGCCATAGTCGGTCGGACAAGCAGCCAAAATACTAATAACTGTGGGCTTCTCGTTGCAGAGCAGGCTCACTTTTTTTATTATGGTAATGATAATTACAAATCAATATCATAAGTTAATGTTACAAACCGCCGAAGCACCTTGGTCCCAAGCTGAAACCCAGTCTGCCCATGCCCTGTTCCGCAAGGCCTACCAAAGAGAATTGGATGGACTGTTGGCAACGGTGCAAGCCCAAGCTTCCCAAATTACGCAGATCGATGATCTTTGGAAACTCCATGATTTTTTGAGTGCAAAACGCCACGAAATCGATGGCAAATACGACGATCGCCAGTCGGTGATTATTTTTGTTTTTGCCCAACTGCTCAAGGAAGGTCTGGTGCAAGCGGAGGAATTGACTTTTTTAGCCGCCGATAAGCAATCTAAAATCAAGGCCCTGGCCCGGCTGTGATTCTAGTAAATATCTAAAACTCCACAACTATGTTCCTGGGGGGAAATGGAATTCATCTGTTAGTCATTTCTCCGCTGCCTTGCTTGCTGTAGGTGTACACTGTTTGGGGCTGCCATTGGTCTAGGGCGTCGGCGGTGAGGTCGGCAAAGGGTAAATTTTCCCGGTCCAGACTGACTTGGAGAGTTTCCATGGGGTCTTTCCCTTGGGCGATGAGGAATGCTAGAGCCTGTAGGTCTGGCCATTGTTTGAGCTGTACGAGAAAATCCTTTACCAAAGCGGGGTAGGGAGAATGGTCATGCTTTTGCCAAGGCTGGCCCGATGGTAAGTTTTGGTCTAGGCCGACGTGGAAAATTAGGCTATTTTTGCCAAATAGGGCGATCGCCACGGGGCGGTTGTCTTCATGGACCATGAGGGGGGTTCCCTGTAACAGGGCCCGGATTCTTTCCAATTTTTCGTACCGTTGTTGGGCCGAAGCAACGTTGGGAGTAAATTTAATGGCGATCGCCAGCAGATAGTTTTTGACTAACCAATGCCCTAGTTTTTCTGCTTTGGTGGTCAGGTAATGGGAGTTATAGTCGTTGGCCTCAATTAACAGGGGCACCCGTTCGACAATTTCTAGACCGTAGCCTTTCAGTCCGGCAATTTTACGGGGATTATTGGTGATTAGGCGGATTTGTTTTACCCCTAAATCGTTGAGCATTTGCGCCCCCATGCCGTAGTCCCGCAGATCCGCCGGAAAACCTAATCTTTCATTCGCTTCCACGGTGTCATAGCCCAAATCCTGTAGGGAATAGGCCTTGAGCTTATTAACCAAACCAATGCCTCGACCTTCCTGGCGCAGATAAACCACCACCCCCAAACCATGGTTTTCCAGCATTTTGAGGGCCGCCTGGAGTTGCATGCGGCAATCACAACGGAGAGAACCCAGGGCATCCCCCGTTAAACATTCTGAATGCATCCGCACCATCACCGGCTGTTGACCAAATTCACTAGGATCGCCCTTCACAATGGCAATGTGTTCTGTTTTGTCTAGCAAATTGCGGTAGGCATAGAGCTTAAATTCGCCAAACTGGCTGGGAAATTCACAGATGGTTTCCCGTTGCACAAAGCGGTCGTGTTGGAGTCGGTAACTGATTAAATCGGCAATGCTGATCAGTTTGAGGTCATATTTGCGGGCATATTCCACCAGTTCTGGCAGCCGGGCCATGGAGCCATCGGCATTTTGAATTTCGCAAATTACCCCCGCTGGATAGAGTCCTGCTAGGCGAGAAAGATCCACTGCCGCCTCGGTGTGACCGGCCCGTTTCAGTACTCCCCCAGTTTTGGCCCGCAGAGGGAAAATATGGCCAGGTCGGGAAAGGTCCTCCGGGCGGGTGACGGGGTTAATGGCAATCTGGATCGTCCGGGCCCGGTCTTCGGCGGAAATCCCTGTGGTTACGCCCAAATGGGGGGCTGCATCAATGCTGACGGTGAAAGCGGTTTGGTTGCTGTCGGTGTTTTTACTGACCATCAAGGGCAGATCCAATTCGTCCAGGCGATCGCCAGTCATGGCTAGGCAAATCAAGCCCCGGGCTTCCACTGCCATAAAGTTAACTAGAGCAGGGGTGGCAAATTGGGCCGCACAGATTAAATCCCCTTCATTTTCTCGATTTTCGTCGTCCACCACCACCACGGCCTTGCCCGCTTTAATGTCAGCTAGGGCCGCATCAATGGCATCAAACATCGGTAAATCGGACGGGACATGGGGGACAGAAACGTTCAAGGTGCAGAAAAGGAAAAAGTTAAAACTTAAGGAGCTGGAGGAAAATTGACAACGATGGTCGCAGAAGATTGACTGTTGCAACAATGCAGCTCTGTTAACTATTTTAAAGCTTTTCTGGGAAGGCTTTGGTTTCTTCGCCGTAGGGGATGAATTTCTCTAAAAAAGGGAAACTTATTCTGCCATGGCTAGAGTCCTATGATGGAAAGCGCCCTGGTTCCGCTGGCCCCCATCCATGATTGACCGCGAATTTTTGCTTGACCCCAATTCCCACTCCCCATCCGACCTTTCCTCGGCTAAAAGTCGCCCCTGGTTAGCTTCCCCCTGGCCCTGGACCGTGGCGATCGCCGTTTTATTGGGCTGGGGAGGCGTGGCCCTGTGGCAGTCCCCTTGGTCGAAGCTAAAACTACCTTCTTTCTCCAGTTCGGTGGAAATCGCCCCTCTAGTGATGGAAGGGGGGGATCCCTATCTGCGGGCCTTGATGCGGACCATCAGTGCTAGTGAAGCCAATACGCCCCAACCCTATAACGTTATTTATGGGGGACAGCATGTCCAGGACTTGAGCGAACATCCCAACCGTTGCGTCAAAATTTTTATGGGGCCGAATCGGGGCAATTGCAGTACTGCCTCTGGGCGTTACCAGTTTTTGAATACCACCTGGGCTGAAAAAGCGGGTAAATATCATCCCCAGCCCCAGAAATTTTTGCTCTGGAAAAATTATAGCTTTGAGCCGGAGTACCAGGACCAAGTGCTTTACCGTTGGCTAGCTGATACCAAAGCCTGGGGAATGGATATTGGGTCTCAATTACGGGCGGGCAATCTAGACCAGGTTTTGCGCCATCTTTCCCCCACTTGGACTAGTTTGGGCTACGGCATTGAGGACAATGTGATGACCGGACGTTTACCGGAACTTTATCAAAAGTTGTTGCAAGAAGAATTGCTTTTGGCCCACCATCACCAGGATTGAAGGGATTTAGCAAAAGCAGGGAATCTTTTCCTAGTTCCCCCCTTGGCCAAGGACCGCAGCGTGCCTGACTGGAATTTGTCTCGCTTCTAAAAACGCTTTCAACTCCCCAATGGTGAGTTGGCCATAGTGCAACAGGGAAGCCAACAGGGCCGCTTCAGCCTTACCTTCCGTGAATGCTTCGTACACGTGCTGACAATTGCCCGCTCCCCCGGAAGCAATCACCGGGATTTCCACCTGTTCGGCGATCGCCGCTGTGAGGGCTAGATCGTAACCTGCTTGGGTACCATCCCCGTCCATACTGGTGACCAACAATTCCCCCGCTCCCCGTTGGGCCACTTCCTTCGCCCAGGCGATCGCATCTAGGCCGGTGTTTTCCCGCCCCCCACGCACATACACATCCCAGCCGGGATTATCCGCATCTAACCGACGACGGGCATCGATCGCCACCACAATGCATTGCCGCCCAAAACGGTCACTAGCTCGACTAATAAAGTCCGGGTCCCGCACAGCAGAGGAATTAACACTCACCTTATCTGCCCCAGCCCGGAGCAGATTTTTAATATGTTCCAACGTAGAAATGCCGCCCCCTACCGTTAGGGGAATAAACACCTCTTCCGCAGTGCGATAAACCACATCAATAATGGTGTCCCGTTGCTCGTGAGTAGCAGTGATGTCTAAAAACACCAACTCGTCTGCCCCCGCTTCGTTATAGGCCCGGGCCAACTCCACCGGATCCCCGGCATCTTGGAGATCAACAAAGTTTATGCCCTTGACCACCCGCCCTGCATTGACATCTAAACAAGGCAAAATCCGTTTTGCTAAGGTCATAATTTTATTGCAAATATTTCAAACAAAAATTGTGGTCAATGTGAATTAAACGAAGCAACTAAAACATTCGAACCCGGCAATTTGTCTGTACTATCCCAAAGATTAAGCTCGAATGGGGCGGTGAAGTTCCATTTCCCCATCCAAGTCCCTTGGCCGACAAATACATTTTCCCAGCAACTTAGTTGAGGGGAAGGTTTTCTGTTGACTATTGATTTAGAAACCAAACCTAGGCAAAGGAATGGGCACAGGCAAACTGGGGATAGGGGGAGAATAGCTCACTCCGCCGGTGGAACAACTCAGCCCGGGCAAAAGGTTGGAGCACATACTCTGCAAAGCGCCATCCGGGGTGATCGGAATGCTAAAGCCGTTGAATAAACTACCACTCAAAAGGGCGACTAACTCCTCCGGAGTCATGGGAATCACAGAACCGAGGATGCCCTCCAAAACACTGACCTTTTCCCCCGCTTTAACCCGAGTTCTTTGCTGTGGATTTTCCGGATCACTAACCAACACCGCCCCCTCCAGAACCTTAATTTCCCCAGATTGACCTTCATTCCTTTCCATGACATACACTGTGCCAGTCACCGCCACACTGACCCCCGCCATACAACCGTTGACAGGACCACTGGCCAAAAGTTGTCCCCGTTCCAACTCTACGCATTGACCAACAATTACGCTGGCATTTTCGCTCAATCTTCCTGCCGCCCCATTGTTGAACAATATTCCGGCCCTAGCTTTTTTGGTCACTATCTCCTGGCCAAATTCCGCTTGGTCATCCACTTTTGCCTGGATTTCTTCGATGTAAACCTGGGGACCGTCAATGATTTCCTGCACCACTGCTTGGCTGATTTGGGCTTGGCTGGGGGCCACGGCCCATCCCAAGGCGAGTAACGGCGCAGAAGTACCGAGAGCAGTTAGTTTAAGAAATTTTGATTTGGGCAAGCTGGGGGGGGTAATCATGGCATGGCACCGGAAAAGGATCAGTAGGGGGACGTAAAATCGTTTAAGGGATGGGAAAGTCGTTTTTTCTCTGGGAATAAACGACACAGGCAAATTTTTCGCTTCTATCTTAGCCGTTTATCAACGCATTTTATTGGAGAAAAAGTGGTCATGGTAGTGCGTTTTTTGTTCAACCTAGCCTTTACCTCTGTGGTCACAGTTTGTGTTTTTGGGGGCGGGGAATGGATCCACATATCTTTGGCCCAGTCTCGCCCAGAAGCTATCTTGAACCGAGAAAGTAAAACTAAGATCACCACTGCTCAGCAATATTTTAATCAGGGTCTCAAGCATTATCAGCAGGGTAACCTAACAGATTTTCAAGCGGCCCAAAGTTCCTGGGAAGAGGCCTTGGCCCTCTGGCGGCAGGAAAATAATTTACCCCAGATAGCGGTCACGTTAAATTTTCTTTGTTTGGTTCAGCGTCAGTTGGCTCCCCCGACAAAGGCCTTGGCCTGTTACCAAGAGTTATTAACCACCGCCCAAGCCTTGAAAGATACCCAAACGGAGGCTAATGGTCTGGTGGCGATCGCCCAATTGCAATTACAACAGGGTAACTACCAGGAGGCATTTGAAAGCTTGGAAAAGTCCTTACCCCTTTGGCAACAAGCCAACTTTAAAACGGGGGAGGTGATTAGTCAGAATGAGTTGGGGCAAATGTATTTGACTTTGGGGGCAACAACTCAGGCCGAGTATTTTTACAACAAAGCTTTGGCCCAGGCCCAATCCTTGGGGAACCGGGGTAATATCGCTGGCATTGAACATAATTTGGCCCAGGTGAAATTAGCCAGTGGAGATCTAAAAGGCGCTTTAGCCCTGGAAGAAAGTGCTTTCCAACATTGGCAAGGTTTGATCCATGACCTTGGCGATCGGGTCACACCGGATCTTGTGCGGGGCCAGGCGGCAGGATTAAATAACCTCGCTTTTATGCAGGTGCAAAATAAGCAATTAAATTTAGCCCAAGAAAATTACCAAAAAGCATTAATAATCTGGCAACAGTTGGGGGATAAAAACGGCGAGGCTAGCAGCTTAAATAATTTGGGTTACCTGGCTTTTTTGCAGGGGGATGTACCCACAGCGATCAATTATTATCAACGGGCTTTAATACTACGACAAACCACTGGCGATCGCCTGAAGGAAAGCTTAACTCGCTATTGGTTAGCGGTGGCTTGGAAGCAACAGGGAGAAGTACCGCAGGCCATGGCAGAAATTGAACAGGCCATTTATTTACTGGAAAATCTACGACAAGCCATTGGCAACGACGATCTAAGGGCTAGCTTTTTAGCTTCTAAACAGGATTATTATCAGTTTTATATTGACCTGTTAATGGAACAGCATCAACGGCAACCCAATCAAGGCTGGGATGGAAAAGCTTTGGTGGTTAGTGAATCCGCTAAAGCTCGATCTTTGTTGGATATTTTGGCCCAAACTCCAGGAAAAATCACCAAGGGAATTTCT
The DNA here is from genome assembly GCF_010222815.1 of Synechocystis sp. CACIAM 05. GTDB lineage: Bacteria > Cyanobacteriota > Cyanobacteriia > Cyanobacteriales > Microcystaceae > Synechocystis. The sequence continues at coordinate 1,722,331 of NZ_CP019225.1, forward strand.
TCTCAGTTATTAAACGAAAAAGAAACCATTGAACAGCAACTCAATACCCTCCAGGAAAAGAAAATTAAGTTATATAGTTCTAATTATGATCCACAAAAACAAGGGGAATTGGACCAGGCCATAACAGATCTATTGCAACGGTATGACCGAGTTTTAGGGCAAATTGAGCGACAAAATCCCGACTATAGCGCCCTTACCCGCCCCCGACCATTGGACTTACCCCAAATCCAAGCCCTGTTGGACAATGAAACCCTATTGTTGGAATACGCCCTGGGCAAAGAGCGCAGTTATCTCTGGGTGGTAAGTGAATCTAGCCTGCGGAGTTACGTACTTCCCGGCGCTGACCAGTTGGACGAGGCCATTAAGACCTTTCGCCAATCCTTTTTGGAGCCTACCCAGCGGATTCGTCGCCCCCTGGCCATTAATCAAGGGGCCCAGTTATATAGTCAGTTAATCCCAGATCCGGCAATGATTGCAGGAAAAAGATTGCTGATTGTGCCCGACGGCGTGTTGCAATATCTGCCCTTTGGAGCCTTGGTGACGGACAATCCTCCTGGCCAGCCCCCCACCTATTTAACCGATCGCCACGAATTGGTTACCATGCCGTCTGCTTCCACCCTAGGCATTCTGCGGCAAAATACAGCCCAAAGGAAACCAGCCCCCAATTTGCTAGCGGTGTTTGCCGATCCAGTATTCACCAGTAATGACGAAAGGTTGGGTACGGCGATCGCCCGTCTTCCGGACAATTTGCCGGTGGATTTGGAACTGTCCGCTAGGGATGCGGGGGTTTATTTTGACCGACTCCCCTACACTGAACAGGAAGCTGAACAATTGGTGGCCCTCTTTCCCCCGGAAGCTAGTTTAAATGAATTAGGCTTTGAAGCCACCAGGGCCCGGGTTTTTGCCGACACCATAGAGCAGTATCGTTTTATTCACTTTGCCACCCACGGCATTCTCAACAGTAAAAATCCTAAACTGTCGGGACTGGTCCTTTCCCTACTCAATCCAGAGGGGGAACCCATCAACGGATTCGTGCGTTTGTACGATATTTTTAACCTTAACCTGCCAGCGGACTTAGTGGTGCTCAGTGCTTGCCAAACAGGACTTGGTCAGGAAATCCGGGGCGAAGGACTAATTGGCCTGACTAGAGGTTTTATGTATGCCGGGGCGGCTAGGGTCGTGGTTAGCCTGTGGAGTGTGGATGACGAAGCCACCGCCCGTTTAATGACGGAGTTTTACCGGGCTTTACTGCAACGGCAAATGCCCCCGGCCGCCGCCTTGCAATGGGCCAAACAAAAATTGAAGGAAGACCCCCGTTTTGCTTCCCCCTATTTTTGGGCCGGTTTCACTCTCCAGGGGGAATGGCAAAATTTACGCCCTACTAATCAGTTGGTCAAGGGAACGTCTCCGGCTTCATCGGTACCGACAAAAAGAATGGGCACATCGCTAAATTGACCCAAACCCACGGAATCAAACAGTTCTACCAATTCCTGCCGTTGTTCCGGCAGACTGGCCACAATCATCAACGTATCTTGCCAAATACCTTGGTTGGCATAGAGATTGGCTTTGCTCAAAGGTTCATTGGTTTCTTCAATTTGCTCTGTTATCTCAACATCTAATTCCTGGCGCACGAGCCCGGCTTCCACCGCACTGCCCACCACTTGGTTGTCAATGGTGCAATTAACGGCAAATGCCCAAGCATATTCCCCGCCTGGTTCTAACCCTACGGTTGTGGGAACGGCGATCGCCAAAATACTTTCCTTACTGGGCACCGCCACGGTTTGGCTATGGATTAATTCCCCGGCCCCATCCACTAGGACAAATTCCCCTTCCACTCCTTTGTTGGCGGGTACATAAACAAACAAACTAGGATTGGCCGTAGCGGTAAACGTGTCTTGGCTGGGGGCCACTATTCTGAGGTTGGTGTTGGCCTGGGTGAAACAACTGCCGCCCCTAGTGCCTCCTCCTCCGGAGCTTTGGGTGGTGCCCCGATCGCCAGCCTGGGGAAATTTCAAGCTAATCAGGGTTTCCCCCGGGATTGGGCTAAAGGATAAATCATCAACGCCAGAGGCAATGGTCTGGGGGGCAGATACGGTAAAGGTTAGGGCAGTGGCTAAAAAAAGCGGCAAGGGATGATTAACCATGGCGAATTTGGGAATTTGAGGAATTATGGTTCCAGCTTAGCCTAGGTCAACCCGGGGTAACGAGGGGATGTTCAGTGGCGGGATTGACCAATAAAAATTCCGTTGGCTGGAGGTTAGGGGGCCTACAGTGAAGTAAGAATTGTCTAAGGACGATAAATCCCCACTTTTGGCACCATTTGGGGGGCAGGGGGCCGATAATTGCGACCAAAACCGTAGTCCCCCAACCACATCAAGCCATGGCGAATATTATCCGTTCCCCCCTCGGCAAAATATTGCCACAGGGAATGGACTGCGGTGAGGGGCACTGTGGACTGGTTCATCAGGGAGGGATCTGGGCGATCGTCCCCCGGCAAGACAAATAATTTCAGATCTGGTTTGGTTACCGTTAGTTCCCCCAATACTTCCAAGCCGTAGGGCCAATAGCTTTTTCCCCCCAACAGCCGCACCACAATTACCTCTGCTTGGCCCAATACCCGATCGCCGTAGTCATCGAGGGAAAAAGACTGTTGCAAATTCAGCAGATTACAAACCCGCAGATCGGGAAAATCCCCGGGCAATCGGGGCCACACCCTGGCGATCGCCTGGATATCAGTGTCGGCGGCGGTTAAAAAAATTAGCGGCGCAGGAGTTTGCTCAACGATAATAACCCCTTCCATGGCCGGGGTCCAACCACCGGGAAGACTAGCAAGACGATGCATAATAGTTGAAAATATATGGAGATAAATCCATGGACTGACAAGGGCTAGATAAATAATTTCCTTAAAAAAATCTTAGATCTTTAAAAATACTTAGATTTTGACGGGTTAGGCAAAAACCTAGGCATGATGGAAATAGAAATCCATGGGGCTTGGTCGTTGAATGCCGCCGCCCAGTCTATGTTCAATTCGGCATGCTACCCGCTTTTTCCCCCATTTTCCGTCGACTCTTACCTGCTGTCACCTTTGAACGCTTGCTCCGTTTTTGGCGTACCCTGGCCCAACAAACAGGAGATGGGGTGCAGTGTTTTGTGGGGGATTTGCCCAGTAGTTTGAAGCCTCCCCCTGGGCCATCGGTGCTGGAGGCAGAGGTTGACCACCGTTTTGCCCTCCTGGTTAGTCCAGGGCAATGGGCCCTGTTGGAAGGAGAACAAATTTCTCCCCACCATTATGCGGTGTCCATCACTTTTGCCCAGGGTATCATCGAAGACTTCATTCACAAGCAAAATTTGCCCGTGGTAGCGGAAGCCATGCCCCACCGGCCAGAGACTCCATCTGGTCCCACCATTGCCGAACAATTGACCCTGGGGCTACTAGAAATTCTCAATAGCGACAGCACCAGCTTTTCCCCAGAGCCTTCTCTCCAGGACAGTTTGCAGGCTAGTCAAGTTAAACTTTTGAGCCAGGTTATTGCCCAAATTCGCCAAAGTTTAGACCTGTCGGAAATCCTCAACAATGCGGTGACGGCGGTGCAAAAATTTCTCTTTGTCGATCGCCTAGTTATTTACCAATTCCATTACAGCCAACCATCCCTAACACCGCTCGAGGAAAATCAAATTCCCGCCCCTAGGCCCCGCCAGCAATATGGAGAGGTGACCTACGAAGCCCGGCGATCGCCAGAAATTGACACCATGTTGGGCATCATGACCGAAAACGATTGTTTTTCCCAGGTCTTCAGCTACGAACAGAAGTATCTTAAGGGCGCCGTGGTGGCGGTCAGCGACATTGAAAATCACTACTCTTCTTCCTACTGTTTAGTCGGGCTGCTGCAACGCTATCAGGTCCGGGCTAAATTAGTTGCTCCCATTATTGTTGAAGGACAACTTTGGGGCTTGTTGATTGCCCACCAGTGTCACCACCCCCGGCAATGGTTGGATAGCGAGAAGAATTTTTTAGGCCAAATCGGCGAACACCTAGCTGTGGCGATCGTCCAGTCCTTGCTGTATAGCGAAGTGCAAAAACAAAAAAATAACTTTGAAAAGCGAGTAATTGAGCGGACCAAAGAGTTGCGGGATACCCTCATGGCGGCCCAGGCAGCTAACCTCCTCAAAAGTCAATTTATCAATAATATTTCCCATGAGTTACGCACTCCTTTGACTAGTATTATTGGGCTTTCTGGTACTTTGTTAAGATGGTTCGACCATCCCGCTTCCCTACCCCCAGCTAAGCAACAATATTACCTGCTAAATATCCAAGAAAATGGTAAAAAACTGCTGGATCAAATTAACAGTATTATTCAATTATCCCAGCTTGAATCTGGCCAAACAGCGCTTAACTGTCAATCTTTTTCCCTGCATACCCTAGCCCAGACAGTGATTCACTCCCTGTTGGGGGTGGCAATTAAACAACAAATTAATTTAGAGCTAGATTACCAAATTAATGTGGGCCAGGACCAATTCTGCGCTGATCAGGAAAGACTTGACCAAATTCTGACCCAATTGCTCAATAATGCGCTGAAATTTACTCCGGCGGAAGGCACAGTTATCCTCCGCATTTGGAAAGAAAGTAACCAGGCTATTTTTCAGGTGGAAGATACGGGCATTGGCATCAATGAACAACAGTTGCCGGTGTTATTTGAAGCTTTTAAAGTGGCGGGGGACAGCTACACTAGCTTCTATGAAACCGGTGGCGTCGGCCTGGCTTTAACCAAGCAGTTGGTGGAACTCCATGGCGGGTATATCGAAGTGGAATCTAGCCCTGGGCAAGGGACAATTTTTACCACTGTAATCCCCCAGCAGAATTTCCCCCCAGCCACCAAGGGACAAGTGCAGGATAAGTTGGATGCGGCCATGCCCTTTAATTCCAGTGTAATTGTCATCGAACAGGATGAGGAAATTGCCACGCTGATTTGTGAATTATTAACTGTGGCTAACTATCAGGTCATTTGGTTAATTGATACTACGAATGCTTTGCAGCAGGTGGAACTGTTACAACCGGGTTTGATTATTGTGGATGGGGATTTTGTCGATGTAACGGAAGTGACCAGGGGTATTAAAAAGTCCCGGCGCATCAGTAAGGTAACGGTTTTTCTGCTGAGTGAGTCCCTATCCTCAGCGGAGTGGCAGGCCTTATCCCAAAAGGGCATTGACGATTACTTGCTCAAACCCCTCCAGCCAGAATTACTTTTACAACGGGTGCAGAGTATCCAGCAGGAACCCCTCCGCTAAATTTTCTACGATTAATGCTCTGACTATAGATTAATGTTTTTTGGAGTTTCTATCCTCGAAATACCGATAAGATATTAAGATTGAGGGGAATTGCAGGAAAACCGATGAGCAAATTTGATAGCGGATTACCCAGTGTCCGCCAAGTACAGCTTTTGATCAAGGATCAAACCCCGGTGGAAATCAAACTACTAACGGGGGATTCCCTCTTCGGCACCATTCGTTGGCAAGATACCGATGGCCTAGGGCTAGTCGATGACTCTGAGCGTTCCACCATTGTGCGCCTAGCGGCGATCGCCTACATCACTCCCCGCCGTTAGGAATTAATCATCTAGTCAAAGCAGTTATAGCCATTGGGACGATTAGGCAACATTGTCAAACCATTTCTTTATGGCCCGTTGATAAAACTGAGCTTAATCTACCATAACCACCATCTGCCACATAAGTTTGTACTTTTTTCCTCCGCCAATCAGCCCTTCTAACCCGCACTAAGCCCCCCCATGAGCATCCAAGAAATCTTCGCTAAAGCCCTCCAGGATGGATACCTCACCCCCGCTATGGAAGCAGAAGTGGGACGTCTTTGTGAAAGTGGAGTGGATTTAGACCAAGGGGAATACGAAGCGCTCGATCGCCTGATGGCGGCCCTGTTGGCTGGGGACGTGGTGGCCATGCCCCACAAGAAATTTATTAACGTCATGGAGGAAATGGTCCTCACTGAGGTGGTTTCCCAGGTGTCTAAATATCAGAAGACCACGGAAAAACAACCCGATATTGCCGACATTGCCGCCTATGCCCTCAACCGTCTACCACCACTGTACGCCACCTCCGAAGAGGGCGCCGAATATCAACGGCAACGGGCCTCTGAAGAACTGGAGTTTCTTATTCAACAACAGGTGAAAGATGGCTTGGGCAGATATTTTGATCGGCCTCAAATCGCTGACCGTAAGCCCCTAGAACCATTAGTGAAACAGGATCTGATCAGTCAAATGGCATTGTTATTGGAAGCCCTAGCCCACGATTGAGGGCAAAATAGCACAAATTAAGAACTGCCATAGGCCATAGTCTTAGCCCCAGTCTCCGGCCATAGGATTAATTTATCTGCTGGTGATTTTCCCTGACTTAATCGTGTTTTCCAACAGGTTTTACCCTGGTTGGTTCCGGTTATCTTCATACTTTTTTAGGGGAACCACCGCCGATGTTGTGGATTAATTGGGCCTAGTGCAAGATGGGTTTTCGTCGCTATCAAAGTTTGTTTGCTTGGATTTTAACCGTTGTTCTCACCGCCACTGTCACCGTTGCCATTGCTTCCCCGGTACGGGCCCAGTCCTGGATGAATTTATTGCTCCAAGGATTACAGGTGATTCAACTTTCCAATCTTTCTGACCAGCAGGAAGTACGGCTAGGGCAACAGATTAATCAGCAACTTTACCAACAAGGAGAATTTCGTCCCCACGGCGATCGCCAATTGCAAAGTTATATTAACGAAATTGGTCAACGGTTAGCCCGGGCCAGTAGTCGCCCCAATATCCCCTACACATTTCAGGTGGTAGATGACCGCAGAATTAACGCCTTTGCCACCATGGGGGGCTTTGTTTATGTGAATACCGGCTTGATTGCCGCCGCCGAAAATGAAGCGGAATTGGCCGGTGTCATTGCCCACGAAATTGCCCACATTGCCGAACGCCATGCCGTGACAAGAATGAGGGATGTGGGTCTTTCCCAAGGATTAATTTCCGCCGCCGGTATGCGGGAAAATAATATTGTCCAGATGGCTATGCAACTGGGTTTCAATCTGCCCATGAGTCGGGAAGATGAATTAAGCGCCGATGCCATGGGGCTAAGGAACCTCGTGCGGGCTGGTTATGCCCCCGTAGGCATGGTTAGTTTCATGGAAAAATTACAACGGCAGAGTGGTGCCGCTCCAGAGTTTCTTAGCAGTCATCCCCTTACCCAAAATCGCATCACTTCCCTCCAGAGGAGTATCCCGTCCCAATACCTCTACCAAGGAGACGGATTGGATCCCCAGGCTTATAGCCGACGCATTGGCCGCCAATCCTCTGCCCCCACCCTGCGTTAGGGTAATTCCTCCAGTAAAACAGTGAAAGTGACGGTGGACCCCAGTCCTTCCCCCATGCTAAAAAAGGCCACTTTGCCCCCCATGGTTTCCACCAACTTTTGAGAAATTACCAGCCCTAACCCCGTACCTCCATAGGCTTTGGAATGGGAGCCATCAATTTGCACAAATTTTTTAAATAATTTGGACTGTTGCTCGAGGGAAACTCCAATGCCCGTATCTCCCACGCTCACTTTTAATAATCCTGGTTTCTGTACACCTTCCCAGAGCACAGTGCGGGGCATTACTTCCACGGCCACTGTAATACCTCCTTCGTGGGTAAATTTGATGGCGTTGCCGACAATATTGAGCATCACCTGCAGTAACCAACGCTGATTGCCATACACCAGCAGAGGGCCTTGGTTGGGGGCAGTGAGATTAAAGCTGAGGCCCTTATTTTGGGCCTGGGGCAGGGCAAAATTTTCTGTTGCCTGGAGCACTTCACTAAAGTCCACCACTTCCAATTCAATGCCCACTCGACCCGCTTCAATTTTGGCCAGGTCGAGAATATCATTAATTAAATTGAGCAATAACAGGGCAGATTGGTAGGCTTCTTCGACGAATTCGTGCTTTTCCGCCTCTGAATCCGCCATGTCGTCTAAAATTAGCCGCAGAAAACCAATAATGCCATTTAATGGGGTGCGAAGTTCGTGAGTGGTGCTGGCCAGAAATTCACTTTTGAGCCGGGATGCTTCTTCTGCCGCTTTGGTGGCCTGGGTTAGTTCTTGGTAGAGGGTGGCATGGGCGATCGCCGTGCCGGTTTGCTCGGCCAATTCCTGAAGTAGGGCTTCTGTTTCTGGATGCCAGGGACCAGGGGCCGGACCAACTTGTTGCAAACACAGATAGCCGTTGGCTTGGTCCTGGTAGAGGGTGGGGAAAATCCACAGTCCCCCCAAATCCTCCCCTTGAAACTGGACATTGTAGAGAGTGATGGGTTGGTGTTGCTCGAATAACTGCCGCCAAATTTCACTTTCCTCCGGCACAATTAGATCAGCGAAGGCGGTCACTGTGGGCTGACAGAATTCTGCTTCAATCTGCAGGTGGCGACTTTGGAAATCCTTTGTCAACAGTAGGCAACGGCTTACCCCCAAGGTAGAGCCAATACTATCCACTGCCTCTTGCCAAATGGTGGGCAGATGGAGGCTATTGCGTCGGATCCTTTTGGCGATCGCCGTCAATTGGGAAATAACCGGGGGATGCAGGGGATCCAAAGAAGAAAATCTGAGGGTGGATTCCGTCAAATCGCTCGGCTGTCCCATGTCAAAAAGTGGTTAGGTAATGGAGTCAGCGGAGGAAATAGCATAATCAACCATGGGGTCTATTTCTCCCGTAGGAAGTCAAAAAAATTAGTCGTTCCACTCTCCCCGGGGAGGAACAGGGGGATTGCGGCGTAAATTGCGGGTTAGCTCGTCGTCCCGTTGTTTTTCACCCCGTAGCCACTGCTTCACAGCCATTTCAATTACCCGATTTGGCTCATTGGTCAAATGCTGAATTTGATCCATTAGATCCGAGTCCAACTGAATGGAAACTTCTATTTTTTCAGAGTCCCGAAGCGAGGCGGTGGTATTGTCATTCATGGCGTTAGAAACGAGGTCTTCACCAATTATAGTATCCCATCAGTTTCAGGCCAGGCGGATATAATATATGGAACTTCAGGAAAAGTTACCAATTGGGAAAGTCCGTCCAGATTGAACAATTTTTGTCAACGTCCCCCTTCCTGCCACCTCCAAGTTATCAACGCCAGTTTCATAACTCCACCATGTTAGACGCCGTCATTATTCTCCTCTCCATTTTCACCTTTGCAGGGGTCGGCTTCGCCGTGGTGGACCTGTTACCGGATTCCGTACAGATGCAAATTTCCAACATGGAGGCCCTGCGTTGGCTGGCGGCGGGTTTCATGTCCATTATTGGTCTGGCGATCGGGTTAGTGGCCCAAACCACCTATCGCAGACTGGAAAATCAGATTCGACAAACTCCCATTGAGACAATTCTTACCAGGGCAGTGGGTTTGGTAATTGGTTTGTTGATTGCTAATCTCATGCTAGCTCCCATCTTTTTACTGCCCATTCCCGGGGAATTTTCCTTTATTAAGCCCACCCTGGCAGTGTTTGGCAGTGTGGTTTTTGCTTTTCTTGGTATCAGTTTGGCCGATACCCATGGCCGCACCTTCATGCGCCTAATTAACCCCAACAGCATTGAAACCATGTTGTTGGCCGAGGGCACCCTCAAGCCCATCCCGCCTAAAGTTGTTGATACCAGTTGCATCATCGACGGTCGCATTGAGCCCCTATTAGCCACCGGCTTTATTGAAGGGCAGGTATTAGTGCCCCAATTTGTCTTGGCGGAACTGCAACAATTAGCCGATGCGAGTAATGACCAAAAACGGGTGCGAGGCCGCAGGGGATTAGATATTCTCGGCAGTATCCAGGCGGATTTTCCCGAAAGCATTGTTATTCATTCCGCTGACTATGACGACATTGCCACTGTGGATGCCAAATTAGTCCATTTAGCCCAAGAAATCAATGGCATTTTGCTCACCAATGATTACAACCTCAGCAAAGTTGCCAACTTGCAAAAAGTCCAAATTCTCAACGTGAACGATTTGGCCCAGGCAGTGCGGCCCATTTACCTACCAGGGGATTCCCTGGAGCTAAAAATCATCAAACAAGGCAAGGAAGCTTCCCAGGGAGTAGGTTACCTAGAAGATGGCACCATGGTGGTGGTGGAAGAAGGGCGCAACTATGTAGGGTCAGAATTGCAGGTCATTGTCACTTCAGCTTTGCAAACCTCCGCTGGTCGGATGATTTTTGCCAAACCCCCTTCAGTGCTGGCTTCTTAGGTCAAAATTGGCAGTTTTTCAGAAACGGCAAAACTATTTCCCATCAGATCCGCTTTTCCCTAGGGAGCATCCTGCCATTCTGGAGACAACGTAGTAAAGTCAAAAACCTCTGCCCCGGGGTGACAGGTGATACAGGTCTTACTTGTGACTTCCTCCGGCATAGGGACCCGTGGATGTAGAGCTTTGAAAAAGCGTGATTTTTCCGCATAGAGGGGAACTGGGTTATTTGGAGGCAGGGGTCGAGAAAACGTACTCACATAATCCCAAATCAGCAATTGGGTCAGGCGATTAATGTTAGGAATGCTGACCCCATAATGGACATCCGGACGACGCAAAATCTCCTGCCAGGAATCCAGGGGTAAGACTTCCGGTGGCAGGGCAATGTGACAGCCAGTGCAGGTTTCGATGTAGGACTCGAAACCAGGAAGGTAACGGGTAGGAATCGGATCGACGGAACGGGGATTATCAGGGATAACTGGGGGCAAATTCTGGGGAATGCCTGCCTGGGCCATTAGATCATTGGCCGGTTGACCATGGGGAGCCCACGTCTGGGCCATAGCCCAACCACCACCAAGGGAAAGGAAAACGATAACTAATCCTGTCAGCACCACTGGCCAAATTCGCATGGTTGTTTCCGATTACGCCAATCCGTCAATTAAGATCATTTGTCCGAGGACATGACCTGAAGACCCCACAATTTTAGCAGTCCCCACCGGCACATCGGTTTTTCCCCTTTGTCCCGAACCCGCAATTCATGGCTGAGCTTTTTGGGAACCCATCAAAGCACAGGGCGCCATGACCAATGGTATTGGGGAAAGCAGCCATAAAGCTTAAAATTCCCCCATCATCGAAAACTCAAACTCAACATTTGTGTCCCTGATGGAAAAAAGAAAGAGATTGGCTATTTACTAGAGCCCTGGCCAAAGCGCCACTGGATACCGGCAGAGAAACGGGTGCCAGGCTCCGCTATCAATTCTCCTAAATCAAGCTGACTGGTGGCATTGGTGCCCATTAAATCGATCGCCAAGTTTTCCAGGGGGAATAGTCTTAAACCGGCAGACCATACCAGTCTTTCACCAGTTACAAGGGGAGTGACTTCCGCAATTAGTTGTATGACAGGGGAAATTTGATAATTTGCCCCCAATCCCAATCCCACCGGAGTTTTGCCACCGGTTATTGCAGCCTTGGGAGAAAACAGCAAAGCTAATTGATTATTGACTTCATACATAAAAGGAAATTCAAGCATAAAATATCCCTGTTCTTCTTCACTAATATCGCGACCACCAGTTAAACGGCCACTAATTGACAGGGGATCGCCATCGGCTTGGTTTAAAAATGCAAGCTTGCCCCCTAGGCGCCACTGGGTCGCTGTTCCCTGGGATGATTCTATGACCGACTGGGTATCAAAACCGCCAATGTAGGAGAGCAGTAACTCCATTTGGAAATTTTGCAAGACGCTATAAAAGATCCCGCCGCCGATACTGCCCCCGGTATCCGCTGTAAACCTTACGCCGAAATCATCGGTGGGAAAAACATAGGGAGTAGTTAGCGTAAACCAGTCAAACAATAATCTTTTTTGCCGGTCGTTATAGTCAATATGATAAATTTCTTTGGCAAGGGGAGCTATCTTAAACTGGGCTCCTAATAGAATTTCATTGGCGGCGGTGGGCAAAGTTAAGATGCCAGTGGCCGGGGTGCCCCCAAAGGAGTTAGTTAAGCTCAACTCAAAACCGACGGCTTTACTAAAGGCGTAATTAGCGCCGACAGACCAAATGGGGGTTTTGGATATTTCCCTAGATGTGTTGATAGAATTACCGCCGGATAATGGGACCACGCTATTGCCAAAAAGGGAAAGTTGCTCGGAAACGCGCCAATTTGCTCCCAATCCGACGCTAAAGACCGTGCCGTAAAAGGGAATGCTATTGAGACTATCAGAAAAAATATTAACTGCCGGCGTAAAAGTAACCTGAAACTGTTCGCTCAAGTTATAGGAAATGGGGAGTTGTACAGTTCCCGCAACAGTTCTACTCAAGGTGGGGGAATTAGCATTATTAAATAGTCCAGGACCACTGTAAATTTGGAATTGTTCAATGGAACCTAAAACGCTGATACCCCAATTTTTATCGCTGTAAATGTTGTATTTTAAGTTAGGACCAGTTGATTGATATAACTGCTCGATAAAAGCTCCATTAACGGCATTGTAGGTGGGGTCGTCGTTGTACATGAAAGACCAGCCTATTTGGAGGTCGTTAGTGAGTCCCCAATCAGTGTAGATAAAATAGGTTTGATTGCCCGTACCTGGCCCACCAAAGGTTTGGGTTTGGCCAAACGCGCCCAATACCTGTCCTTGCAAAAGCTGGTTGGCGGTGGGCAGGTTTAATATTCTTAAGGGTTGACGCAATAAAGGTGTGGTAATTTCAGATTCTTCTGGGGGAGATTCTTCTACCACTTCCTCTTGAACAAATTCAACAGTATCCAGGGTTTCGGTTTCTGTGACTTCGACTTCTGTTACTTCTATTTGATCAGTTTGAACTACTGCCAATTTTTCTTGATTACTATCATTTTCTCTCTGGGTTTCTAGAACTTCTGTGTTTCTTTCTTCCGAAGAAATTGTTGGCTCAATGGGGCCAGTAATAATGTCGAGGCCATTGGTTTGGTTAAGGTCAGAAGATTCTTCTGTAATCCCATTCTGGGCAGATTCAGTAATGGTTGTCTCCACACTTGTTTCTTCTACCCTTGCTCCGTCGATCGCCGTTGTTTGGGAAAGTATCAAAGTTTCTTCAGGAGATAATTCCCCCTGACTGACCTCATCCTTAATCTCTAAGGTTTCCGCTGTGTTGGCGATCGCCGTGGGAGCTAGGAGTAAACCTTGGTTATGGGAACGGACAGTCCAACTTTGTTCCTGGGCATTAAGACTAACTTCCACCACACCCCGGTCTAATTGTTTAATTCTGAGGCGACGTTTCATCAGAGTGCCATCGGGGCCAGCATTATCTTGATTAATGGGGATGGAATCGGCTAATTTCACCCCTTCTACCACCAGAGCTAAACGATTGGTGCGGGAATCTAGGGTCAACTCAGCGGCGGTTTGTTGCCCGTTAATGTGCAAAATTACGTTATCAACGGTGAGGGTAACGGCTTGGAGAACGGCAAAATTATCCTCCTCTGCTTCGACCATTAAAATGGAACGATCGCCGGATCGACTGGGGCGTTGGCTAATCAGGGTTGCGGAGGAAGGGGGAATACTAGGACTGTAGTCATTGTTTTGACTAAAGACAGGGAAAATTTTTTGATTGGGAAATGGGGGATCAGCCAAAGCCGACGGAGAACTGATACCATGGTGATCCGTGTTACTGCTCCAGGCCCCAAGCACTAACCATGCTCCTAGAAGACCAAGCATCTGGGCCGGCTTTTTGAAAGTCATGCGGTTGTTCCTCACTCAAAACTCACACCAATTAGAAGACATAATATCCCTATTCTTTCAAATACGCATTAACTTTAATTTTAAGTTCGGAATACTTACATTTTCCCCTTTTCTCTAAACTTATTCAACGGCGATCGCCACAAAGCCACGGATTTCTCTTCACTATTCTCAATTTTTTGCCTTTAAATTTTTTATGTCCCTTCCCATCGTCGCCATTATCGGCCGCCCCAATGTGGGTAAATCTACCTTCGTTAATCGTTTAGCTGGCAACCAACAAGCCATTGTCCATGATCAACCCGGCATCACGAGAGACCGTACCTATCGTCCAGCTTTTTGGCGAGACCGAGACTTCCAAGTGGTGGATACGGGGGGGTTAGTGTTCAACGATGACAGCGAATTTTTACCCGAAATTCGAGAACAGGCTAACCTAGCCCTAGCGGAGGCGAAGGCAGCCATTTTTGTGGTGGATGGCCAACAGGGCCCCACCGCCAGTGACGAAGAAATTGCCCAGTGGCTCCGGCAACAATCCGTTCCGGTCATTTTGGCGGTGAATAAGTGTGAATCCCCCGACCAAGGTGCTATCCAAGCGGCGGAATTTTGGCATTTGGGGCTGGGGGAACCCTATCCCATGTCGGCCATCCACGGCAGTGGTACGGGCGATTTACTTGATACTCTGTTGGAATATTTGCCAGCCACCCAAGAGGAGCCGGAAGAAGATGAGATCAAAGTGGCGATCGTTGGTCGTCCCAATGTGGGTAAATCTAGTTTGCTCAACGCATTGACCGGGGAACAACGGGCCATTGTCAGTCCCATTTCCGGCACTACCAGGGACGCCATTGATATGGTGGTGGAGCGCAACGGGCAGAAATATCGCTTAATTGATACGGCAGGTATTCGGCGGAAAAAGAATGTGGACTATGGCGCCGAATTTTTTGGCATTAACCGGGCTTTTAAGGCCATTCGCCGGGCCGATGTGGTGTTATTTGTACTGGATGTTTTGGATGGGGTAACGGAGCAGGATTTGAAATTGGCGGGGCGCATTATTGAAGATGGCCGAGCAGTGGTGCTGGTGATAAATAAATGGGATGCGGTGGAAAAAGATTCCTACACCATCTACGAGCACCGGGAACAGTTAATGGCTAGGCTTTATTTTATGGATTGGGCCGAAATGATTTTTGTCAGTGCCCAAACCGGCCTACGGGTACAAAAAATCCTTGATTGTGTGGATATTGCCGCCCAGGAACATCGCCGTCGGGTCACCACCGCTGTAATCAATGAAGTGTTGGAAGAAGCCGTTAGTTGGCATTCTCCCCCCACCACTCGCCAAGGTAAGCAGGGCAAAATTTATTACGGCACCCAGGTTTCGACCCAACCACCGGCGATCGCCTTATTTGTTAATGATCCCAACCGGTTTAACGATAATTACCGCCGTTACATTGAAAAGCAATTCCGTAAACAACTGGGCTTTTTTGGCTCCCCCATTCGATTATTCTGGCGGGGTAAAAAAGTGAGGGAAATGGAGGGTAGTCGCAACCGGGCTACCAAAGTCTAAAACTTAAAACAGTTGACAATTTACAGGGATACCTAACAATTGTCATTGTTGCTTTAAGAGCGTGTTTGGAAAGTTTTATTCCGCCCCCTAAATCTCCTCACTGAAGCTCCGACAATACCGGGGGACTTTCACTCAGTTTTCCCTCAAATTTGGGGGGTCGGGGGGCTTTTAAAACACTCTCTAATGTCACCGAAGAAAGTATTGACAAAATTAGGTATTGTCCCCAATTAGTCCTCTAAAGCTCTGGTCATACTGGGGGAATTGTGTGCAACTTTTCGACAACTACTCTGCCAGTTCCCAGAGGATGACTGGGGTACTAAGCTCCACCATCATCTTGATTTTGCCACGTACTACGCCAGGCTAATTCTGCCTTGGCCGTCACCTGCTGCCGCTCTAACTGACGATATTGTTTTTCCAGTTTATTTAAATCCTTGAGATAGGTGTGAATTTGTTTGCGAATTAATCCCAGATTAACGTCAGCAAATTCCAGATCCTTGAGCCGCAAATTCAGGGCTGTCAAACGACTAATTTGTCCCCGTTTTGACCGGTGAATCAATTCCTCTAGGGCCTCTGGAGAAAGATCTTCATCGTCATCATCATCGTTTTCCGTATCATCCTCCCCTTGGTCAGTAGGCGGTGGGGAGACATTGTCCGACTCGGGTTTTTGAGCTTTTTCGATCAATAAATTGACCACGTGGGGCATTTTTTCTCGGTTGGGGGCTAGCCGGTCATCCTCCGACTGTAGGGCCATTTCTAGAATATGGAGGGGCAGATTGGGAGGAATAATTTTACTAGCAGTGAGCAAACGGTTAATGTTCATCGACAGGGCTACCACACTACGGTGCAGGATTTTTTCCACCTGTAAATGCCATTTTTGTAAATCCTCAGGAGTTTTAATCACGGTCGGTACTTTGGCTTCCGTAGACCCCATCCCCTGGGGCAATAGCATTTCTAGGGATAGGCCTTCTTTCTGTAGGGCTTGACTGAGAAAGTCTTTGATTTCCTGTAAGTCCGGAATATTGCTATCTTCGGTTTTTTCCTCCTCTGGAACCTCTCCATCGCTCCCCAATAGGATCAATTCTTCCGTTTCCTCTGGGGTGTTCTCTGGTTCCTGCACAATCTGTTCCTGGCGGGAAGAGTCCAGAAAAATTCCTTCTTTTTCCAAGTTTGCTAGCAGTTGCTCATAAAATTTGGCGATCGCCGTGCGTAATTGGGTCTGAAATTTATGACGGGGATTGTAATCTAGCTGGAGAAAAGCATCGGGATAAATTTGAGTACAAATCTGATAGACGGCATAGACCCCCTGCTGTTGGAGAATCTGTCCCAGACGCTGGGCATACTGGTCATAGGTGGCGGCAAAGTGATGCCCCAGAATGGCCGTTTGATTTTCGATCTGAGTTAACTGCTCACGGATTTTAGGGATGGAACGGGTCATGGGCACTAGTCTAACAACAGGGCGAGGCAATAGGACTAAATTTTATCCCAGCGACCCAACAGATCAGGTCGTGTAATCCGCATTGATCCGGACATAGTCATAGCTCAAATCACAGCCCCAAGCGGTTCCTTGCCCCGAACCAGTACCTAGATCCACCTGAATTAGTACTGTGTCCTGTTCTAGATAAGCGCCAGAGGCGGCCTGCTTGAGGTAGTTGCTCGCTCCAGGGCGATCAAATTCTAGGGGTTGGCCCTGGTCCATAAGTACATAGTTGCCCAATTTAATCAGTAGATTATTTTGGTCAAATTTAACTCCAGCTCGCCCCGCTGCCCCGGCAATGCGTCCCCAGTTGGGATCCCGACCAAATACGGCGGATTTAACTAGGGAAGAACCGGCAATGGTTCTGGCCACGGCCCTGGCAGATTGATCATCCGGGGCCCCAGTGACTTGAATTTCCATCAAACAGGTAGCCCCTTCCCCATCCCTGGCGATCGCCTTGGCTAAATGTTGGCACACAGCAGTGAGCATGGCTTCCAACTTCTCGGCGTTGGGGCCCATTTCCGTAATAGCCGCGGTGCGGGATTCCCCATTGGCTAGGGCAAAGAGACTATCATTGGTGCTGGTGTCCCCGTCTACGGTTACCTGGTTGAAGGTTTTTTGGGTGGCCCGACTGAGCATCTGTTGCCAGAGGGCAGTGGAAACCGCCGCATCACAGGTGACAAAGGCCAGCATGGTGGCCATGTTGGGATGAATCATGCCCGATCCCTTGGCAATGCCCCCCATCCTCACCGGGCGACCATCAATTTCTGTTTCCAGGGCAATGGTTTTGGGTACCAAGTCCGTGGTCATAATGGCTTTCGCTGCTTTATCCCCGCCATTAGGAGCAAGGGATTGGATTAATGGGGCAATGCCCTGGCGTAACTGCTCCATTTTGATCCGTTGGCCAATGACGCCAGTGGAAGCCAGCAGAATACTTTCCGGGGAAATATTTAACCCCTGGGCCAGCAGTTGGGCCGACTCCACCGCATCGTCCCAGCCCTGTTTACCTGTGCCGGCATTGGCTTGGCCAGAGTTAACCAAAATCGCCCTAGCGCTGGCCTTAGCCTGTAACCTTTGGCGACAATAGTCCACACAGGCCGCCCGCACCTGACTGGTGGTAAAAACTCCCGCGGCGATTGCCTCAGTTTCGGAGTAAATTAGGCTTAAATCCGGGGAACCGGACGGTTTTAGTCCCGCCGTGATACCTGCCGCTTTAAAACCTTTGGGGGCGGTGATGTTGCCCTCAATTACTTGCCAGTCAGCCATAGGAAAAGCCTGCCACATTCTCAAACTCAGAGGCCAATCATAGCAGTTCTGCTCGGGGTTGATTGTTGGTCATTAAACCCCAGTCAAGAATTGCTGATTTTCTGCTCAACTCCCCCTAGTCCCCACCCAGAGATGGGATCAATAACCCAATAATTGGCGAATTTCCGTCGCCTTTTCTGATTCTCCCTGGCGATCGAGCAAATTAATTGCCTGGATCATGTCTTCCAAGGATTCCTCCACTTCTCCCTGTTCCGACCGGATACCGGCCCGGAGAATAAACGCATCAGCATTGTAAGGATTGAGGCGAATGGTACGGTTTAAATCAGCCAAGGCCCGTTCGTAATTGTTCACCATGGCATAGGCTAGCCCGCGAAAATAATGGGCTTCCTCAGAACGGGGATCAAGCTCTATGGCTCGGTCAAAATCGGGAATGGCCTGGCGTGGTTGCTCTAACCCTAATTGGGCTTGACCACGACAGATTAAAAGATCTACATCCTGGGGATCAAGCAAGATTCCCAGGCTACAGTCATCGATCGCCCCTTGGTAATTATTGAGTACTCCGTGGACGTTAGCCCGATTGAAATAGATGGCTGGGTCCTTAGGGTTTAGGGCAATGGCCTGGTCAAAGTCCGCCAGGGCAGCGGTGTACTGTTCGATCACCATATAGGCTACCCCCCGCAAATTATAGGCATCGGCATTCTGGTCATCGGTGTCGATTACCTGGGTAAAAATGGCGATCGCCTTGAGGGGAGAACCACTTTCCAGTTCATCGAACCCCTCTAGCAACTTTTGTTCTATGGCGGCGGCAGAATTTTGTTCCTGGGCAATGAAAGGAGGGGTAAGGGCCGCCTGACTGGGTAAAACTCCCCCTAGGCCAGGGCCGAAAGTGCAGAAACCAACGGTGGCGATCGCCGTTAAGAAAGGAAAAATGGGACGGGGGAAACAAATCATGGCAGGCAACACTGGGCGGGGAAGAAAAAATGCCTTCTTTATTTAATGATGGTTTAAAGAATGAAATTAATCCCGCTTTTTATTAACAACGTAAGGATTTTTAACAAATTTTCACAGTTATCGGCCGCAGTAAAAAAATAACCGACTCCCGGGGGACAAAATTGGCTTTTTGCCCAGTCGTGCTATGTTGTGTTGTTGTCTGAAAACTGAGCCATTGCGCACCGCCATCCATCACATAGTTAATAGTTTAATTGTATGATTGCCCATCGCCGTCAGGAGTTAGCCCAGCAATATTACCAGGCTTTACACCAGGACGTATTGCCCTTTTGGGAAAAATATTCCCTCGATCGCCAGGGGGGCGGTTACTTTACCTGCTTAGACCGTAAAGGCCAGGTTTTTGACACAGATAAATTCATTTGGTTACAAAACCGTCAGGTATGGCAGTTTGCCGTTTTCTACAACCGTTTGGAACCAAAACCCCAATGGTTAGAAATTGCCCGCCATGGTGCTGATTTTTTAGCTCGCCACGGCCGAGATCAAGACGGTAATTGGTATTTTGCTTTGGATCAGGAAGGCAAACCCCTGCGTCAACCCTATAACGTTTTTTCCGATTGCTTCGCCGCCATGGCCTTTAGTCAATATGCCTTAGCCAGTGGGGCGCAGGAAGCTAAAGCCATTGCCCTGCAGGCCTACAATAACGTCCTACGCCGTCAGCACAATCCCAAAGGTCAATACGAGAAGTCCTATCCAGGTACTAGGCCCCTCAAATCCCTAGCGGTGCCGATGATTTTAGCCAACCTTACCCTGGAAATGGAATGGTTATTACCGCCTACTACCGTGGAAGAGGTGTTGGCCCAAACCGTCAAAGAAGTGATGACGGATTTCCTCGACCCAGAAATAGGATTAATGCGGGAAGCGGTGACCCCCACAGGAGAATTTGTTGATAGTTTTGAAGGGCGGTTGCTCAACCCAGGACACGGCATTGAAGCCATGTGGTTTATGATGGACATTGCCCAACGCTCCGGCGATCACCAGTTACAGGAGCAAGCCATTGCAGTGGTGTTGAACACCCTGGAATATGCCTGGGATGAAGAATTTGGTGGCATATTTTATTTCCTTGATCGCCAGGGCCACCCTCCCCAACAACTGGAGTGGGACCAAAAGCTCTGGTGGGTACACCTAGAAACCCTCGTTGCCCTAGCCAAGGGTCACCAAGCCACTGGCCAAGAAAAATGTTGGCAATGGTTTGAGCGGGTCCATGATTACGCCTGGAGTCATTTCGCCGATCCTGAGTATGGGGAATGGTTTGGCTACCTGAATCGCCAGGGAGAAGTGTTGCTCAACCTAAAAGGGGGGAAATGGAAAGGCTGTTTCCACGTGCCCCGAGCTCTGTGGCTCTGTGCCGAAACTCTCCAACTTCCGCTTGGTTAACCATTTTTCTATAGCTAGGGGAACTACTCCTCCCTGCTAGAGAAAGGAAATCTCCGCTTGTGAAGATGTTAGCAATGGAGTTAAACCTCGCCGCTGACGTGGATAATTACCTCCCGCTGATGGGGCCGTTGCCGATGCTCCCAGAGAAAAACTCCTTGCCAGGTTCCCAAGCCTAAACGACCATTAACAATGGGAATTTGCTCACTGGTTTTGGTTAAGGCAGACCGGATATGGGCAGGCATATCGTCCAAACCCTCCGTGCTATGGCGGTAACGACGGCCATCCTCTGGCACCAATTGGGCAAAAAAGATTGCCAGATCCGTCAACACATCGGGGTCAGCATTTTCTTGGATAATTAACGAGGCGGAAGTATGGCGTACAAATACGGTGCAAAGTCCTGTTTTAACGCCGGAATGTTGCACCACTGCCTGAATTTTGCTGGTGAAATTATGGAGACTTTTGCCCTGGGTGGCAATGGCTAAAATCTCTTGATGTTGACGAAAAGTAGCGGCAGAGGAGATCATTTTATTAGCTGAAAATATAGAGTAAATTTGAGGTTAGATTTAGGTAAATTAGGATTATTTTAAGCAAATTGAGTAAGTAACCACAAGCATAGCTAATTTAATCGAAGGCAAGAAAGTAGTTACAAAGCTTTGCTAAAAACTAATTTTTGTCTAATTGCTTCCGCCATCGTTAAGCTAAACTGCCGTATTGAATCAGAGCCAGGCCTACGGAGATCAGTTAGAACGCTTTTGTTGACTGCGGCTTTCCTGCCAGGTATTGCCAATACCCTGGATAATGCCTTTCCCCACCAGCCCGATCGCCCGGCCAACCACTTGGGTTAGCAAAAATACCACACCGTTGCCCACAAATTCAATCACCGATCTGACACGGGGAGAAAGAGCGTCGCGACATTCCAGGGCGATGGTGACAAACCAAGGTACTGCCCTTAGTTGGGTTAATTCCTGTTGCCGAGGAGCATAAACCTGGGTGGCCACAATCCCGGCGGGGGTGAGATACAACAGGGTATGTTGACTTTCAAAAATTTGTTTGGGATTAAGCCAGTAACGGCTAAATTGATAGTACCAAGCTAGATCATTACGGAACCGGGCTACTTGCCGAGAAGAAAGCATGGAGTATTCATAAAGGGCAAGTTTAATGGCTTCATGGTCAGCAAAATAGTTCAAAATGAAAACCATGGTGCTGTTAGCCAATTGAATAACTAAATTCTGGGCGTATAGGTCACTATATTGTTGCGCTTCCGTGGAGCCTAAGGGGTATGCCTTTTGATTTACCACCAGGGGCTCGCCAAAAAGAAGATGGTGAAACAGGGGCACAACAAAGGGAATTTTAACCAATTTTTCCCGGCAAATAATGGGCTGGTAGACTTCCAATAAAGACTGGATTTGCTCAAGGCTAAACTCGCTTTTGGGCTGACAGTATTTACCAAAAAAGGTCAGGCTTAAAGACCGCCACATTTCCGCCACAATGGATAGGCAATTGTCTGGCAACTGGGCTGGGGTAATCCGTAGAGCTTTGAGTTCGTTAATGGTGGTTTCCAGTTGTTGTTGCCCCAAGGAAAGGAGTTCCTGACGTTTAAGGGGTTGGAGAATGTCCAACTCCAGGGGGATGGCGGTAAGGTTTTCCACCTGTAGGGGCATTTGTTGGAGAATTTGTCCCAGGGCAGTGAGGTTGCTGGGGGGACGCAGAGTAATGGCCCTAACTCCAGAACGGCGGGGACTGGGGGGAGAAGGGGGCAAGACGGTGGTGGTGGCAGTCAGGATATTAGTCGCTTTATGCCAGGTTTTGAGGCGCTGGGGCAATAAATTCCGCACTAACCACTGGGCAAATTTCAGTTCTCTTTCTCTGCCCCGCCAAAATAGTCGGTCAAAGTCCGATAGGGATGGTACCTGTAAACTCTTCTGGACTTGTTGGAGGCTTTGTTCAATTTGTCCTAATCCGTCCCGGAACAGGGGCCAGATCAACTTTTCCCACAGGCTCAGGGGGGGCGCATTGACGGTTTGCAAACTAGGCCAGCAGGTTTGCCCAAAATGAACCTGTTTTAAGCCCGTTACCAAGTCGGCGATCGCCGTTCCTTTGGGAAAGTAGGCCGCAATGCCCTGGGTTTTGGCCGCCAGTAGTTGATCGTATTCCAAACTAGCGGTGAGCAAGCAAATTTTGACCTGGGGGTAAGCAATGCTCAATTGCCGTAGGAGGGGCCAGCCAGATCGAGACTGACGGGGAAACTGGGGGTCGATCAGTAAAATACTGGGAGCCAGGGTTTCTAGCTGTTGCCGCAGATTATCGAGGGTTTCCCCTTCCCCCAACACTTGCACACCGGCCTCTCTCCCCAGCATGGTGATCAATCCCAAGCGAAACACGGGATCCTCATCAACAATGACAATGGTTAAGGGAGATTCACTCACGGCAATGGTGGGGCCACAACACCGCCCATTCTAGACCGTTAACTGACTAATACCATCAAATTAAATTGCCTCAGCCCTGGGTAAATAGGGGAGGACAGGGATTAGTGGGAGTTAAGTTTACCCGACTGCCCACCGGAATCACCGTTTGCAAAGAAGTACGGGCATGGATCTGTCGGCCGGCGGCGGTTTCCAGACAGTAGCGGTATTCCCGGCCCAAAAATTGGCGATCGCGGATGACCACTGGGCCGTCACTGGCGGGGCTCAGCTCAATTTCCTCTTCCCTCAACATTAGTTCCCCCACTGAGGGCAGTTCAGGCTGAATGCTTTGGAAAGTTAAAGGCCATTGGCCAAACTCCGTGGCCCAGAGTGTTCCCTGTCGCTGGGCCGGAACAAAATTGGCCTGGGTGACAAATTCCGCCACAAAACGGGAAGCAGGCGATCGATAAATTTCCTCTGGGGTGCCGATTTGCTCCAAGTTCCCCCGATACATCACCCCAATGCGATCAGAAATGGCCATGGCTTCTTCCTGATCGTGGGTGACAAAAATGGCGGCCGTACCGGTGGTTTTGAGGATATGGCGGATTTCATGACGTAACCTCTGGCGCACTTGCACATCCAGATTACTGAGGGGTTCATCCAACAAAATTAGGTTGGGTTTAGGGGCCAAAGCCCGGGCCAGGGCAATGCGTTGTTGTTGACCACCGGATAGTTCGTGGGGATAGCGTTTTTCCAGTCCCGTTAATCCCACCAAATGGAGCACCTCTGCCACCCGCCCTTGGATTTGTTGACGGTTCAATTTTTGGGATTTATGGCGCAGGCCAAAGGCGATATTGTCGGTAATGGTGAGGTGAGGAAACAGGGCGTAATCCTGAAAGACCATGCCCGTTTGACGCTGTTCTGGGGGAGTGAGGCCATTTTCTCCAGAAACACAATCCCCCTCCAAATGAACGGTGCCACTGGTGGGGGTTTCAAAGCCTGCAATAATTCTCAACAAAGTTGTCTTGCCGCAGCCCGATGGTCCCAATAGCCCCAAAATTTCCCCTGGCGCCAGATTAAAGTTGATTTTCTGTAGCACTGGGGTGGATTGTCCCCGGAAGCTTTTGCCTAAGTCCTGTACCGTTAAAACAGAGTCTTCTATGGAAAGGCGGGCAACGGGAGAAAATTGAGCGACTGTCATAGGAACCAGGGGCAAAAAAGCAGCAACAATGGTGGGAGGACTGATCCCGTTTAAAACTCAGATCTGATTAGATCCAAACTGTCTAAAGCAAGTATTTAAACGGTACTTTAAATAAGAATTATTTGCAAGAGTTAAGATTAACATATGATTTCAGCCGATCTCAATCCCCACTCCGTCCCTTGGTGGATTCTTGCGCCCCAAGGCGCTGAAGCCCAGGCGATCGCCAAGGGGTTGGGAAAAACTGACCAGATATATTTGCAGGCGATGCCAGTGGGGGCCACAGCGGTGCAATCTTTTTTGGCAAATCTGGCCCAAACCTGGACGGCAAAGGAAAAGCCCCAGGGTTTATTGGTGATGGGGGTGACGGGGAGTTTATCTGCCGATTACGGCATTGGCCAGGCTGTCTGGGTGGAGCAATGTCAATATTGGGGGGATGGGAACCATGGTCAGCCACAAGAATACGTTGGCGATCGCCGTTTGATGGAGCAGGTTAATCATTTGCTGGGGCCAGAGTGGCAAATTCCCGTGGTGAGAGGCGTTACCGTGTCGGAGGTGGTTTGTCGGGGGGAGGAAAAAGAACTGTTGGGAAAAAAATCCGGTGCCCAGGTGGTGGATATGGAAAATACGGCAGTGTTAGCTTTTGGGGAGGCAAACCAAATTCCCGTAGCTATCCTAAGGGTAGTGAGTGACACCATGACCCAGGATTTACCGGATCTCAACGGAGTTTTTACTGAGCAGGGGGCTTTGCAACCCTTACCCTTAGCTAAAGCTTTATTGCGCCGTCCCTTGGCCGCAGGTCATTTAATCCAAGGTTCCCTAAAGGCCTGTGCCCAGTTAACGGCGATCGCCCAGAGTTTGAGTGGGGCACTGGGGAAATAGGGAAAATCCCCCGCTGATGGGATTGTGGCAAAATGCTAGGGAAGCAATTGTTGTAGGGCGGGCCTTGCTATGGACTTGATGCGGTCTTTACCCATCGGCTTGTATTTGGAAAATCCGGTGACTTGGTTGCACCGCCTTGATCCCAGGGTAAAACTAGCTTGGCTAATGAGTTTTTTGTTAGCCCCAGTGTTGGCCAACGCTATTTGGCGTCTTGGCATTGTCGTTTTTCTAATTTTATTGACCTTTGCAGTCCGTATTCCCTGGCGGGTATGGAAGCAACAAATGGGCTTACTGGTATTTTTTTCTGGCCTAATTTTCCTGTTAACTACCTTTAGTCCCGACGGTTTCACTGTGTTAGAACAACCCCGATCGCCTGCCAGTGAAATTGTGGTGCCGCCTACCTCATATCAGTACGTATTATTTGAATGGGGCAAACTATTAGTTACTCGCCGCTCTTTGGAGTTGGGAATTCGCATTAGCACTTTGATTTTTACCCTGGTTTATAGCACCAATTTATATTTGCTCACCACTGCCCCGGAGGAAATTACCGCTGGACTAGAGGAATTAATGGCTCCCCTACGGCGCTTTAAATTACCCATTACAGAAATCACCTTAATTTTGACTCTTGCTTTACGATTTATCCCCTTGGTGATGGAAGAAATTCAAAATCTATTCCGTTCCATTCGCACTAGGGCCATTAATTGGAAAAAACTGGGCATTAAACGGAGCGCTCAAATCTGGATTTTAGTGGTGGAAAGATTACTAGAAAACCTTTTATTGCGGGCAGAACAAATGGCGATCGCCATGGAAGTGCGGGGCTTCACCACTCCCAATGAGCATCAAGTTCAGTGGCATCAATTGCGCATTGTTCGGGCGGATTGGTTGGTGCTGGGAACTTTGATTTTATTTTGGGGGGCTCGGATCCTGTGGGGAGGCATGGCCTGATGGAACCCCAACCCTGGCATTGGTGTTGTTTGCCCCTAGAAGGCCGCACGGGCAGTGAAATTTTTAGTCAATTATTTGGTCATCAAGGCATCGCCACCCTACTAGAAAGTCCCTATCCTGCTTCACCGGATCATCCCCATTTAGGCCGTTATTCCCTCTGTGCCGGCCAACCGAGAAAGGGTAGGTTATGGACTCCTAAGCCGGAAGAGATTTTTAGCTTTTTAAGCCAACTTTGCCCATGTAATCATGATGTAAATTTGACAAAAAATATTCCTGAACATTTACCTTTCCATGGCGGTTGGTTAGGCTGGTTAGGTTATGACACTGCTTGGGCAATTGAAAAATTACCTTATTCAAAGGCTGATGATTTACCTTTTCCGGTGGCCTATTGGTACGAGCCTGAAAATTTTGTAATTTTAGATCATCAAGAGCAATTATTATGGTTAGCTACTACCGACCAGGAGAAAATTAAGTTTTTTCAAACTCAGTTAGCAGATAAAATCAACTCAGTTTCATCGCCTCAAGTGCCTCCCTTAAATTTGACCTATACCACTGACCAAGATCAGTACGAAACCATGGTCAATCAAGCGAAACAATATATTAAAGCCGGAGATATTTTTCAAGCTAATTTAACACTACGTTTCATTGCTAAAACTGAGCAAAAGCTTAACAGTTGGCAGGTCTATCAACATCTACAAACTATCAATCCTTCTCCTTTCGCTAGTTACTGGCGATCGCCGTGGGGAGATGTGGTTAGTTGTTCTCCGGAAAGATTAGTTAAGTTAGAAGGCAATGTGGCCCAAACTAGACCCATTGCTGGCACTAGGGCAAGGGGCAAAAATCTGGCGGAGGATGAACAATTATTGCAGGAGTTGCTAGTTAACACCAAAGAGTTGGCAGAACATATCATGTTGGTGGATTTAGAACGCAATGACCTCGGCCGGGTCTGTACCTGGGGAACGGTGGAAGTAGATGAATTATTGGCGATCGAGCGCTATAGCCATGTGTCCCATTTAGTTAGTAATGTAAAAGGCATTTTACAACCAGATAAAACCGGAGTAGATTTGGTCAAAGCTTTGTTTCCCGGTGGCACCATTACCGGCTGTCCCAAAATACGTTGTTTAGAAATTATTGAAGAATTAGAACCAGTGCGGCGGAGTTTGTTTTACGGTTCCTGTGGCTACTGGGATCAACGGGGGAACTTAGATTTAAATATTCTCATTCGCACCCTGTTATTCACCCCTGGACAAGTGACAGGACAAGTGGGAGCCGGCATTGTGGCAGACAGTGATCCCGCCAAGGAATGGTTAGAATCATTGCAAAAAGCCAAAGCTTTATTGGCGGCATTGGAGGGACTATAAAAAATATGGGATTTTTCAAAGGCTTTACTTATCCACTCCGCACATTCAAAATTCTACGTGAAAGTCCAGGCTTATTAGTTTATATTATTATTCCTTTAATTATTAATATTAGCTTAGGTATTTTACTTTATTGGCAACTATTAAATCTAGGTAATGATAGCGTCGATATACTGCGTAATTATGCCCACGATTGGATTGAAATTTTAAACCGACGCATTCCCAAAGTACTGCCCTACATCTTGCCGGTGCTAAAATTTATCTTTTTTCTTTATATCTGGCTAATACGCTTACTATTGCTAGTTATTGCGGGATTTTTACTTTCCCAGGTGGGAGGATTATTAGGTTCTCCTTGGTATAGCATCTTGTCAGAAAAGCTGGAAACAAAACTCCTAGGTAAATTAGCCATTCAGGAAGTGGGATTGTTACAGGACATCAAACGAGCTTTAGCCTTTGAATTGAAAAAAATAGTTTTATTAATTACTTTTACCATCATCGGTTTTGCCACCAACCTTCTGCCTGCATTTGGTACTCCCCTAGCTGCAGTAGTGGGCATTAGCTCCACATCTTTATTAACTTGCCTAGATTTTTTTGACCCTCCCCTCGAACGCCGTCGTCTCAAATTTCGTCGTAAGTTACTATTGATTTTTCAATCTCTCCCCCTGAGCGCTGGCTTTGCCCTAGCAAGTTTAGTTTGGGTCAGCATTCCTCTGGTTAATTTAGTAACTATTCCTTTTTGTGTGACCGCTGGTACCTTATTTTTCTGCGAAGAAATTTACCCCCGGTTTTTCCAAGTCCAAGAAGAAATGGAGGCGGAGGTAAATAAGGAGGCGAATTAAATATTTATTTGCTAGTTCTTCTAGCTGATTTGATCGTGATTTATAGTAGCTTCAAATAAGGCTGAGACGCTAAATGCCACAGTAAGAACGGATAATTTCATCAAGAGATGTGTCAATAGGAGCGTACATTCTAGCTCGTTTCAAGGCACTAAAGTCATGC